>CAZPJZ010000053.1:0-10068 GCA_964586995.1 uncultured Pirellulales bacterium
CTGAGCGAGACCTCGGGCCGGCCAGCAGGCACATGGGGCAGCTACGGCGTCAACGGATGGGTGTACGTAGCCGGGGAGGACCCCCTGTATGGCAAGCCAGCGAGATTCTTCTGGAGGACGCCCAACGTAAAGGGGGCGTCGGAAATACCGCTATTTCTGGACTGCTGGTTCTGGTGCGGCTGGCCGGATGATACCGATTCCCCGCCGAAGCAAGACAGCAGAAGCGCACGGTTGAGCGGCGATGTGGATTCGATGAACCGGTTCTGCATCAACCGGCACGAGCAGGCCATAAATGGCGTGTTTCTCGATTACACGGTCAGAAAAATCTGGCTCAAGCACCTGTGGCGCCTCAGGTGGTCCGGCCGGTTCAATACGCACCGGGACCCGCCGGTTTGGCCTGACTGGATGAAGAATTTTAGGGAGCACTGACACCGTCGGCCGGGCATTAAGGCTTGCAAAGCGACGCTGATTGGGTTATACTAACGGAGCGATGGAAAAACAAAAGGCTTCTGCAAAATTGCAGCCTTAGGCATACTTTGACAAGAAGAAAAACTTTTTGATTTTTACGGAATAAGAATACTGGGACAATATATGGGAGGCGACTATGGCTGAGCGAAAATACAAAGGTCCGATCTTTCAATCCGCATTTACGCTGATAGAGCTTCTGGTGGTCATCGCCATCATCGCGATTTTGATGGCGATTCTGATGCCGGCGCTGCAGAGGGCGCGGGAGCAGGGCAGGCGGACCGTATGCGAGCATAATCTCAAGCAGTTGACACTGGCGTGGATTATGTACGCGGACGAGAACGATGGCAAAATCGTCAACGGGGCCGGCGGGTTCCATTACACACAGAGCACGATGACGGAGAACGGCACGGCTGCGGGTATCATAGAGAGGGCCTGGGTAGGCAAGGGCTGGGGCGACAACTGGAACAACAGAAACGTGGAAAGTAGCGGGCTCACTGATGCACAGAAGAAGCAGGCCATTCAACAGGGGGCCTTGTGGCCGGTCGCCAACGACTACAAAATCTACAAATGTCCTACAGGAAGGAAAGGTGAGTGGGTCACTTACGCGGCTGTAGACGCCATGAACGGTCTGTTTCGCAGCGGCACTACCAGCAGGGCCGGACACCATCCGTTCGCCCTGGGTAAGAGGGTAGGTAAAACCGTCGTCTGGATCAAGAGAATGGATGAGATAGTAAGTCCGACACCGGCCCAGCGGATGGTCTTCATCGACGAAGGCGCAATGACCCCGGACAGCTTCGCCGTGCACTACGACAACCCCGGTCCCTGGTGGGATGACCCGCCTGTCCGTCACGGAGACGGCACGACGGTATCATGGGCTGACGGCCATTCCACCCACCGCAAATGGAAAGCGTCCGAAACCATTCGCCGCGGCAGACAATACCAGGACTATTATGGCGGCGGCGGCTGGAAACCAAGCACCCCGGAGGGCCTCCAGGAGCTGGAAGAGTTCAGGCGGGACGTCTGGGGCAGGCTGGGCTACTAAAAAAAGAAAACGTGAGAAAATATGCAAGAGCACTGCTGTGCCAGACCATAAATGTAAAGGCTCGGTTCCCCAATCGGCGTTTACGCTAATAGAGCTTTTAGTGGTGATCGCCATCATCGCCATATTGATGGCGATATTGACGCCGACCCTGCAACGGGTGAAGGAACAGGCACAGGAAATGACCTGTAGGGCTAACCTGAAGCAATACGGCCTGGCTCAGGCTATTTATACGGACGACTATGACGGCCGCTATCCCTCTGCATGGACATCCCTGGTCAAGACAGAGAGCCCTGTGGCCGGCTACCAGCGTTTCTGCCGATGGCACGACCCAAGATACCCGGCCGACGGCCCCTTCTGGCCCTATCTGAAGGCAGATAAAGTCCATCTGTGCCCATCGTTCAAAGTCCTGGCCAAGTCCGAGGGCCAGAGGCATCCCAGTCACGACACTTCTATACCCGTCGTTCCCTATTACAGCTACAGCATGAACGCCTATCTGGGCTCGAAGTCGGGGGCCGCAGGGGGTGGTGTTCTGAAATTAACCGAGATAACGAGACATCACGCCGAGGTCTTTTTCTTCGCTGAGGAAAATATGTGGCTGCGGCCCGGCTGTAGCTGGGTGCTGAATGACAACGCCCTGTGTCCGGATGGGCGGGATTGGTTTGCCACCTTCCACAGTCGCCGTACCGGAGACCTCAACAGTGGCACCTCTAACGTAGTATTCGTGGATGCACACGTCGAGGAAGTACGGTCGGCTCTAAAAGAAAATCCCAGCGACAATTCGGAGAAGGAATTCGGCCGATTCGAGAAATACGGCTGGCCCCACAAGAAGCCGTATCAATGATACGACGCTTTGCCTTCTTCGTTAATCTGAGACTCTGAGTAATCAGATAATTGCGGTTTTGTGCCGGTGACTGTGACACTCGATGTTCACCGCGACCGGCAGCGATGCAATGTGACACGGAGCGGTTTCCACCAGGACGGCCAGTGCCGTGGTATCGCCGCCGAGACCTTGCGGGCCCAGGCCCAGCGAGTTAATTCGAGTAAGCAAATCGGCCTCAAGCCGGGCGTAAAATTCATCGCTATTCGGCTGGCGTAAGTCCCGCAATAACGCCCTTTTACTCAGCAGGCAACTGAGTTCAAAATCACCGCCAATTCCCACTCCCACAATAAAAGGCGGGCAGGCATCGGCGCCGGCAGACCGGACAACATCGACAATCCAGTGGATAATCTCGTTTCGTTCCGCTGTGGGCCTGAACATTCTGAACTGGCTTTTGTTCTCGCAGCCGCCGCCCTTAGCCATAACGGTCAGCTTCAATCTATCGCCTGGCACGACCGCGTGATGAATTATGGCGGGCGAATTTCCGCCGGTGTTTACCCGCTTATTCAAAGGGTCCGCGACCACGCTCATTCGCAGGTATCCTTTTTCGTAACCAGCTTTCACGCCGGCATTGATGGCAGCGACTAAAGGAGAATTTAGAAATTTTCCTTTGCCCGGCACGACGACAGCTTCGCTGCCCTGCTCAACGAAAATAACTGCCAGGCCGGTATCCTGACATAAAGGGATTTTTTCCGCTGCGGCGATGCGGGCGTTTTCGATGAGCTGATTCAAGATACCGGCCGCCCGCCGGTTCGATTCCTTTGCCGCCGCGTTTTCAAGGGCGGCTAAAACGTCGCCCGGCAGATCGTGACAGGCCGCTATACAGAGTGACTCAACCGTTTCTGCGATCTTATCGAATGCAATGTGTCGCACGGCCCGTATCTTATATCTGTTATGGTGGTTCGAATCGCCGACGATTATAGATTGAAATCGAAGGTCTTGTACGTGGTATTGCCCACGTCGTCCTGGACTTTAACCGCCAGCACGTGCTCGCCCGGCTTCAGGTCTTCGATAACAATCGTGAACTTCTCCTCCGTGGTGTCGTAGACCAGATCGTCCGGCACCGTTCCTCGCCACTTGGCGTTGCTGTCAACGGTATATTGCAGTTGCCCGATCGCGCTTAATTGGTCGCAAACTTGCAGCTTCAGCGTGACAAATTTCTTGCCGTTTTCGGTATCAACCTTCTGCTCAACAGTCTTAATTTCCGGCCCGGTATTATCGACTACCACCGGGTCGCTTATTCTGCTGCCGGTAAGTTTGGTCGCGGACGTATTGGTCCTGGCGTCACTGGCGGTCACCCTGATTTCATATCGGCCATCCTCGACCGTCTTTCCGTCCCACTCGTAGTCCTCCTTTTCGATTTCGTCCTCCAGCTCAATCCAGTTTGTCCTGCCGATCTTTCTGAAGTCTATCTTGTAGGTCAGCTTGTCGCCGTTATCATCCTCGGCTTTATAGGCGATCTTGAAAACGCCCGCCTTGGCGGGCGCCTCGATCCTGCTAACACCGACCGATTTGACCCTGGGGGCCAGATTCGGCACGGTACTGGCAACGGCAATGGCCCTGATGACCGGGCTGGTGCGCCCCTGCCCGCTCTGCAACACCAGCTTGTACTGGCAAAATCTGCCGAGCGGGCAGCGCAGTTGTATCGGCTCGGTCACTTCGACCTGCTCGGTCCAGTCTGAAAAGGTCGGATCGTTGACGTCCTTGACGTTTCCGCTGCGGCTGGTCACCAGGACTTTGCACCCGCGCGGCACGTCCGCCTCAATCTGCAGCTTGCCCCACCTGGCGGGCTGACCGGCGTCGATAAGGTCGGAGACGTACGTGCCCTCGCAGGCAAGAGCCTTGCCCAGCTTTATCAGTTTGGCGGGGTTGGCCGTGCCCAGGTACACGTCGCTTCCGGAAACAGCTACTGCGGTTATCTGCGACGCCTGCTCATCCTCATAGATAACCGCCTGCTGCTCCGAGACCGGGTCCACCGCGAATAGCTGCCCGTCATTGCCGGCCCCTGCCAGCAGCTTTCCATCCTGCTCGGCCAGGCAGAACAGCACCACCGTTTCACTGAAGATGTCGGTAACGAACCCATCCTTGGTTATCCTGTATACGTAACTGGCCTGACTGGGCCTGGCCGGCCTGCTGACCACAGGCGGCCTCTTGGCCGCATCGACATCCTCGCCTCTCTTCGTATTGGCAATTTGCAGTTTGCGCCCGCCTTCGCTGGTGCTTTCCGGCCTCTGCGAGGGCTCCTCAGGACGCCCCGCCATCGGCAACTGCGAGGCAAACTTCTCGGCAGACTCCACTATCCGGGCCGACGTGGCGGCCGCGTACAAATCACCACGCTCGCCCGCCAGCAGTAGAGCAGTGACCTCGGGTTGGTCACTGTCATACAGAACGGTCACCGCTTGCGTGCGCAGGTTTATCCTGTACACCAGTCCCCGGTCATCACTTCCCGCGTGGATGAAGCCGTCCGGCCCAACCGCCAGAGACAGTATATTCTTATCGAGACTGTCGTAGAGGAGCTTTGCCTGCTTGCCGGACGGGTCCAGTTGATAGACTTTGCCCTGCGGCCCCGTGCCTAAATAGATATTGCCTGCACTATCGGTGACGATGGCAAAGATGTACCTGGCATCGTTTGGCTCAAAGATGGTTTCGCGCTCGTCGGCCTGGAAGCGGTACAGCTTGCATTTCTCGCCGCTGACGCCGGCCAGAAGCCTGCCGCCCGCATCCGCAGCCATGGCAAAAATATGCTCGTTCGACAGATGCCGCTCTATCTTGGCCGGCTCAGGCTCAGAGTCATTTGGATCATTCGGGTCCGACGGCTTGGGCTGGTCCTGCGCCGCTTGCGAGGCCCGCGGATAGATCTTTGTCACCTGGCCGCCGCTGTACCTGTAAATACCGCCGTTGGGGCTCGTGCCGAGATAAACCGCCTCCCCGATTTCAACGATACAGTTTATCGACCATACATCTTCAAAGGTCTTGACCAGCACCTCGGCGGCTCGGCCCAGTTGAAGGGTCCCTCGCGAGTCGATTACGACATTCTGGGTCCGGCCCTTGAGCAGGTCCGATGCGGTGGCGTGACGGGTAATCTTGCTACTGACCGCCCGGGTCCGACTCGCCGGTACGAACCATACCAAACAAGCCAAAGCCACTAAAATCCATTTCCAAGACAAGCCTCTATCTCTGTGGAATTTAATTGCCATTACAGTCTATTTCTCCACTATTATGCTCATTTCTTCCCTGTCGGTGATCACGGTGCCCGTTTTCAGACTCTTCTGCAGCCAGTCCGGATAAGGACGGCCTCTAAGGGCTCTTCTGGCGTCCTGAAAGATCAGGGCCTTTGTGCCCGGCAGGTCGGGCAGCTCGGCCCTCTGCAGCGCCAGACCACCGGCCGGCAGAACCAGAAGGCAATACAGCCGGTCACGCTCAACGCTCAAGAGATCCTTAAGCGCCTGAATCAAGCTGGGCATGTCCGGCGCAACGAACCGGTAAGGGACCGCCTTGCGAAGAAACTGCTCGTAGCCGTAAGAGCCGCACACAGCCAGCTCGTATTTACCAGGCCGCAATTGTTCCGGTATCTTCAGGCTGAACTGGTACTTACTCTTTTCTGCCAGAAACGACTCGACAACGACCCCAATCTGGATTTCCTGGCCGGCCTTGACCTTAACATCCGACAACTCAACCGACCAGATGTGAGAAATAACGTTTTTCGGTCTTATGCCGATATCGAATTTGAGTGATTTTATGTGGACTTCCTTATACGGGTTATTCATCAGCAACACGACGGAGTTGATACTGTCCATCAGCATCTCGGTTATATCGCGGCCGCTGGAGATATTCTTGAATTGGATGGATTCAGTATCATCTATGTCGATAGTCACCTCATATTCAACGGTGTGATCCAGTGGAAGCTCACCGAGGTAGAGCACGGCTCCGGCCACAGCCAGTTGAAGGGCGGTGGGGGTCAGCACGCGATTATCGGCAACCTGGCAGTTGTACGTCCGTGGCTGGGTATCATTGTACCGGTCGACCCGCACAGTCAATGGTATCATTCGAGCCTCTGCGCCGATCCGCCCGACTACCGCTGCCGACTGATCATGGTGTACAGCACCGATGACGTCCCGCGCGCTGGCCAGCTTGAACGACCGATACATGCTTGAGACCACGGCATAGACCTGGCCCGTAGCCATGGGCAGATCCACGGGCCCGTAATCGAGCAAGCCGTGCCCGAACCCGTAGACTGTACTATCCACTACCTCGGTCACCGTTCCCAGCCAGGCCATGGATATGTCGCCCGTCACCCACGGCACCGCCAGACAAGCTCCCGGCTCGATTTGTCCCTTTGTCGTCTGTTCGGCGGGGCCGCCGCTGCCGCCCCCGGCGACAGGCATGAGCCCAAAAGGCTCGACCATCTCCTGCAGACGTTTACAGACCGCCGGCGACAAGCCCGATACAACCAGCAGGCCCGGCAAAGGACTGACGCCACCAGGCGAATAACTTTGCCTTAACAGACTCCTGGTTTGCCTGTCCACATCGCAAAGATCGATGGGCCTGGAAAAATCGAACGTCAGCCCACGGCCCATCGGCTGCTGCTGTGAATCGCCGCCTTGACCTACGCTGAGCATTTCCCGGATGGGCGTGACGCCAAAAACGGGGTCCTTGCTGAACATCCAGGAAAAGGCCAGCGCCCCTGCCAGCCGGTCGTTGACATAAACCGGCGAGCCGCTACAGCCGGCCACCGGACCGGTGTGGACAAAACGCTCATCGGTGCTTCGGACCAGAATCGCATCCCTGCCCGGCTCTATGTTGCGGACCACGCTTAGGATTTTCAGGTCAAATCTTTCCGCCTTGGTGCCCTCGAAGCAGGTAAGACAGTACGCCTCCATCCCGGGCTGGATTTCATCGATGCCGATATACTTGGCTGGGTCCCAGCTATCTTCCACGCGGCTGCCGCAAGCCGGCCGTCCAGCCGGGCCATCACCTTCAGACTCCGGGCCCGCCGCAAAGATAAGGCCGGCCAAGAACAAACATAGCACGACTGCGAAAAATACAAGGTGGAAGGTAGCAGTTTTTGTCCCTGGCATACCGCCTTTTGCATCTGCCGTAAACATTTACGCCCTTTCAATCGACCATAGGCCAAAATTTTAGCTGCTGCACGGCCCTGTTGCAAGATAAAAGAAGTGCTGGTATACTTACCTTTTTTGAGCCTGGAATCAAACCGTGATAAATTCGGATCGATAGTATTTGAAAAAGCAGAAACGGAGCAAGAAATGAAAGCCGATCATCGGCACGAACTGAAGACCAACGAGCTGGCCGAGTGGATAGCACACTTCCCGGAGTGGGTCCGGCAAAACCGCACCACCATCATCAGCGTATCGGTCGTGGTCGTGGCGACCGCCGCCGTATATTTCTGGCAATTCTATCGAAAAAACGTGGTGTTGGCGCGCAGCCAGCTCAGGCTGACCAGCCTGTTGAGCCAGTTAACGCTTAGTAAGATGCAGGTCGTTCAGGCGCGGTCGGAGGGAAGGGACCTTTCTTTCATCCTGCTTCAGCCCGCCGAGAACCTGAAGGTCTTCGCCCAGGACACAAAAAACAAGCAGATGGCCGCCTTGGCGCTGATAAAACGAGCAGAGGCCCTGCGGACGGAATTACATTACCGCCTTGGGGTGGTGAGCCAGCAGGACCTGGTGACGCAGATCAAGCAGGCAAAGGACAGCTACGCCGAGGCACTGGAAAAAGCATCGTCAAACCCACCGCTTAAGGCTGCGGCTGAATTCGGGCTTGGGATTTGCGAGGAAGAGCTCGGCAACTTCGAGCAGGCGCGCCAGATCTATCAGGATCTCGTCACGAACCCGGATTTCGAGGGTACCCAGGCGAGGGCGGCGGCAAAATATCGCCTCGACACTATGGCTTACTACCAAACAAGCGTGGCCTTCAGGCCGTCGCCAAGGCCGGCGCCGCCCGCTGTTTTAAGCCCGCTTGAGCTCGTGCCGGCCGAAGTGACTCTGCCGGTGGACACTAATCTGCCCCTCAGTCTCCAGCCGCTGCCTGAAGGGCCGAATATAGTTCCTTTGCTGCCGGAAGAACCTGCGGTCGAACCATGATGGTAAACCGCCGAATAAGCCTGTCCCTGCCAGAGCAGGTGCGGCAAGCATTGCGGGATTCACAACCTAACCAGTATGTGCCAGCAGCCGGACATCACGGGCCAGCCCTTGACGTTTTACGTTGGGCACACGATCAAAGAACACCGAATCGATAAATACCTGCACGGCCGATTCAGAAACTTCAGCCGACGGTTCATGCAGCAGGCCATCAAGACCGGCAACGTCAAGGTCAACGGCAAAACCGTCAGGGCCAGCTTCAAGCTCAGCACGGGCGATAGAATCGACCTGACAATCCCGCAGCCGCCGAGCAAAGAGATTCCACCCGAAGACATACCCCTGGACATCCTCTACGAGGACTGTGACCTGATCGTGCTGAACAAGCAGGCCGGTATGATTGTTCATCCGGCACGCGGCAATACACGCGGCACACTTGTAAATGCTCTGGCGTACCACTGTGATAAGCTATCGAGCGGCCTGGGTGTGAGCCCCCGCTTTGCGGGAACTCAATTTCGTCCCGGCATCGTCCACCGCCTGGACAAGGACACCACCGGCGTGATGGTAGTGACCAAGAGCGACGTCGCCCAGTGGAAGGTCGCCAAGCAATTCGAGCGTCGACAGGTCAACAAAACCTATCTGGCTGTTGTCCACGGCACGCCTCAGTTGACCGCCGACCGCGTAAATGCGCCGCTGGGCGTCCATCCGAGGGTCAGAGAGAAATACGCGATCAGGCCGGAAATCGGCAAAGAGGCGATTACATTCTACGAGGTTGTAGAGGAATTTCGTGGCTTTTCTCTGTTGAGGCTGACGCCCAGGACCGGACGAACCCACCAGATACGGGTCCACCTGTCATACATCAAGCACCCTATCGTGGGTGATGATATGTACGGCGGCAAGCTCGTCTACGAGTGGCAGTTAGCCGACGCCGAGCCGGCCCCGCAGGCCCCCCTCATCAGCCGCTGCGCACTTCATGCCCACGTGCTCCAATTCAAACACCCTACAACCGGCAAAACACTGACCTTCGAAGCCCCCCTGCCCGCCGACATGCAAAACCTGCTCGACATGCTGCGAAAATACCGAAATACCTAAGCTCCCTCTTATCATCCGATACTGCGTGTCATAGTAGACCAATAGTGTGTATTGGACCCTTATCACGCAAAGCTAAGCTGCCGAACTCTTGAGCAATTGTGACGATTAATTCCTAAGCACTCACTGAGCTTCTTCAATGTCGAAGTAGAAAAAGCGCAGAGGGGGAAATATACCTACCTTTACGAGCCAGGAGAGCGCATTCCACTAACCCAACTGAAGAACCAGCGCAAGAACGCCCGAAACACCCCCCACGCCGAGAGGTAAGGAATCTGTGGAGTATCGCGCTCGGAGGCCACATTCTTCCACTGGGTGCAGACCATGGCGGAATATGGAAATGGTGCGAAATATCTACCTGCTCACGGGGTTCTCACTGGGTAAATCCGCGCTAATCCGCGTCTGAAAAAAGAATCACAGCCGAAGGCTGGTAGGCTTGGTGACTCGTTTGCCCATGCCATTATTTGATGCAATGCTGTCTTTTACACTTTTTTCACAAATTT
>CAZPJZ010000054.1:0-10021 GCA_964586995.1 uncultured Pirellulales bacterium
ATGTGTCTTGCTTCGCCCCATGCCTCGTTTTATATCCCCTTTCATTTCGGCATAGTCGATTTTCCCGCAGGGTTTCGCCGCGAATCACAAAGGCCATCGGGCAAATTCTATCAAGAAAGGATAACATCTGCCTTCAAGGCTGACCCGCTTGAGGCCTTTTGGACATCTTCCAACTTCTGCCACAAGATTTATGGCGCTTCTGCTGATACGGTGGCCCGATTGAAAGTTCAGACTGAGCAGATTGAGCAGGAAGCAATGATTTTGCAGAAGCCGCTCGAAGAGGCGGCTTGTCGACTATACAGCCAAGACAGGGAAAGAGCAATGCAACTGCTGGCCAACTACTCGGACGGAATTTACCTATCCTCTCTGGAGGCTATGAGCCGAGTATTAGCAGAGAAGTAATGCAGAGGGCAAAAACTTAAATGCCAAGTTCACGAATCCAAAGAGGTTCAGATAACGGGAGGTTCGTATGTACGAGAAGGTCATTATCTGCTGCGTGTTAGTCGCGCTGGTAGCCGGTTCGCTGTCATGCAGGACAACTGAGATTTCAACTGAAAGACCCGACGAGCTGCTGGCACGGGGTTATCGGCGTGACGAGAACGGCTGGATCTTCTTGCATTTGGAGGGCACGGCCTTTGAAAGAGGATTCCAGCGCGGGTATCTGACTGCCGACGAGATCGAGCAGTTCCTGAGAACGCTGGCTTACACCCAGGAATTTGAGACCGCTCAGGAACTCGATTTCTTTGTAAAGGCCGCCTCGAAGCTTTTCAAAAACAAGGTGCCCAAGGAGTATCTTGATGAAATCAGAGGAATCGTCGCGGGAATGGAAAGAGCGGGCACGACAGTGACCTTCGAGGAAATCCTTTTCATGAACGGATTTATTGACGTTCTTTGGTATTGGTGGCCCCAGCACAAACGAGCGATGCGCGAAGACCGCCCGGGCTGCAGCGCGTTCATCGCGACCGCAGATGCAACCGCAGACGGCAAGATAGTCATGGCCCATAATTCGTGGATTGGCTATGCTCTCGGCAGATTCTGCAATATCATCGTGGACATCGTCCCGGATAAAGGGCATCGTATGCTGATGCAATCCTGGGGCCCTTGTCTGTATAGTGCCACCGACTTCTTCATTACAGGCGCCGGTTTGATCGGCACAGAGACGACCATCAGCAGATTTGAAGGGTTCGATCCCAAAGGGACTCCCGTATTTGTACGGGCCAGAAAGGCAATGCAGTACGCCAACAGTATTGACCAGTGGTCGCAGATGATGACCGAGAATAATAACGGTGCGTACGCAAATTCATGGCTGCTGGGAGACATCAACACCGGCGAAATTGCCCGACTCGAGCTGGGTCTCAAATACACCAAGTTGGAGAAGAAAAAAAGCGGATATTTTACCGGTTCAAACGTTGCCGAGGATGTAAAGATTTTGAGAGGAGAAACCAGCGCCGTATGGGACGATGTGAGAGATCACGCCGTAGCCCGCCGCGTCCGTTGGCAGCAGTTGATGAAGGAACATTACGGGCAGATTGACGTGGAGGCCGCCAAGCGAATGCTGGCCGACCACTATGATACGTACCTGCAGAAAGAGCAACCGAGCGGCCGAACAATATGCGGCCACGGTGAGCTGGACGACGGAAGCGTTCCAGGAAGCCGCGGCGCATATCGGCCCGGAGGGGCGGTCGACGCAAAGGTCGTGGACTCAGACATGGCAGCCAACTGGCAATTCTGGGCCAAATGGGGCACCTCGTGCGACATCGGTTTCAACGCCGCAGCATTCTTGAAGGAACATCCCCAATATGAATGGCTCAAAGGCTATTTGAGCGACCTTCCGGCAAAACCCTGGACGGTTTTGCCTGCAAAGAGATAAACCCTGCCTCTCGTATTTGTGGGCGATGACCACCGAGCCGCGGACCCGCAGTGGCGGCTTGCCCTTATGCCCGATGGCGCGGGCGCAGAAACTGCCCCCGTGTCGGTCGGAAACTGGCGAGCTTAAGGGTCAGCCCTAACGGCACGTACAACGATGCTGGCTGTTGCCCATCGGCCAAGCTTGCGTTGTCCAATAGACCGAATACCTTACTTAATGACCTCGAGCAACTCCACCTCAAAGATGAGCGTGGAATTCGGCGGAATACCCGGTCTTGGCTGTTCACCATAGGCCAGATTGGCAGGTATGTACAACTGCCATTTGTCGCCCTCTTTCATAAGCTGTAGAGCTTCGGTCCAGCCGTTGATCACGCCGTTAACAGCGAACTCGGCAGGCGCGTTACGCCTATAGGAGCTGTCGAATTCCGTGCCGTTGATGAGAGTGCCGCGATAGTGAGTCCTGACCTTGTCATAAGCTGTAGGACTCTTGCCCGTGCCCTGTTTGAGTACCTTGTATTGCAGGCCGCTCGCCAGCACTTTCACGCCTTCCTTAGTCTTGTTGGCCTCAAGAAATGCCTTGCCCTCAGCCAGATTTTTAGCGGCCTGTGCGGCCTGCTCGGCCATCATTCGCTGCTGAAAACTGGTCAAGACCTTCTGCATTTCATCCTGGGTAAGGGCCAATTCCTTGCCCGCCATAGCATCTTTTAGTCCCCAGATCAGCGCCTCGGCATTGATTTCAATGCCCTGCCTCTTGAAGTTCTGACCCAACTGGGTGCCAATTGTGTAGCTAACCTTGTCCAGTTCGGTCTTGAGCAGGTCGGCTTTGCGCATCGTGGCTTGCTCGGCAGAACGCGGTACAGCCGATCCTTCTTTGGTGCCTTTCTGGGCTGCATAAACCGACATCACCACCAGGCAGCCCGATACCAACACTACAACACCGATTTTCTTCCTCACTTTTATCTCCTTTTCGATTAGGAAACCATCGTGTGCCGGATCGACCAACGACCCTACCTGAGCACACAACTGCATAACGACAATACATCATACCCGATAGCCAGACGGCACACAAAGGCGTTTTCGCTTTGAGCCTCAACGGGCATCTCATATCGGGAGAATCTGGAAGAGGCGTACATCATAGAGTCAGGATGCCCCCTGATTTCGGCCAAGGGATCGAAACTCGCCATGAACGGGTCATACGTTATGGTAGCCCTCGAACATCTTGCGGACATGAAATCCACAAATGGCAAATGTGACCGCCAAATGAAAATATCTCGGGCGTCTGAGGGACCAGAGAACGAGCTTCCAGTAATAGATGCTGCCCCTGCTTATTATTCCTATGCGCCATACCGATTTAATGAATGCCCTGATGTCACGGTAGCCAAATTTGACCTCGGTCCTGTCCAGAGGCTTATAGTTCCGCAGAAACGTCATGACCCGCTCAGAGAGGTATTTCTGGGAATAGATGGTTCGGACGACCTTCTGATAACCTCTGAGAAGGTCTTCACGGTTCATTTTGGGAATGAAATTGATCGACAAGTCCATGTTGTCACCTGTAGCGTGCCTCAACAGGCGGTTTTCGCTCATTAGGCGACGGTAGAGTTTCGTGCCGCGAGGGGCATTCAACAATCCGACCATCGCGGTCACAATCCCACTTTCCTGAATGAACCGAATCAGATTCTCAAAGGCGGAGGGTTGATCACTGTCAAAGCCGAGGATAAATCCGCCCTGAACCTCCATGCCGAATTGCTGGATCTTTTTGACGCAGGCAACCAGGTCGCGGCCCTTGTTCTGCACTTTATTGCACTCAGTAAGACTGTCCTGATTGGGGGTCTCGATGCCGACGAATACACAGTCAAAACCTGCTTGGACCATTAACTTCATCAATTCCTCATCATCCGCCAGGTCTATGGAGGCTTGCGTGTTAAAGGAGAAGGGATGCTTCCTCTGTTCCATCCAGCCGATGATGGCCGGCAGAATCTCCTTCTTTAGCTTCTGCTTGTTCCCGATAAAGTTGTCATCGACAAAGAACACCTGACCTCGCCAGCCCGTCGAATACAGACTTTCCAACTCTTGTAATATCTGACCTTTGCTTTTCGTTCGCAGCTTATGCCCAAACAGCATCGTGACGTCACAAAAGTCACAGTTGTACGGACAGCCTCGCGAATACTGGAGGCACATCAAGGCGTATTTCTTCATTTTCGCCAGCTCCCAAACGGGCATTGGCGTATCCTTCATATCGGCCCATTGGCGCGATCTGTACATACATTTGGGAGAGCCTTGTTTCAAGTCGTTTAAGAACTCTGGAAGGGTGGTCTCGGCCTCACCAAGAATAAGATGGTCCACATCTACGTAGTCCTCGGGCACAGCCGTAAACAGAGGACCACCCACCACCACCTTCTTACCGAGTTTCTTGCATCTGTCTATTACCCGCCGCGCCGAGTCCTTCTGGATAAACATCGCCGTGACGAATACATAATCGGCCCATTTGATATCTCGGTCCCGCAACTTTGTGGTGGCCATATCGACCAGCTTCTTTGACCAGTCTTCCGGGAGCAGCCCGGCCACAGTCAATAACCCCAAAGGCGGCAGCATGGCCTTTTTGGACACAAACTTTAACGCGTGCTTAAAACTCCAAAAGGTCACCGGCATATCCGGGTTGACAAGCAGTACGTTCATAGTCGTGCTCCCATGATTGAATGTTTGTAATTGTGGGAAGGAAACTCGTCCTGAGTTCTTCGCGAACCTTGAAGTAAGCAGAAGGCAAAAAAGGTGATTATATCGCTCAGATTAGCCGGTCAAAAGGGGCCAAAGCATGATACAAGACAAAGACGAACGTCGAATAGTCAAACCTTTAATGTCGATAAGCCTCTCAAAAGTCGCTCAAACCAGCAATATACTTCCCATTTCTTAAGTTCTGTTATCGGCTAACAAGCCAGTTCTGAATTACTTTTGTTGCTCATTATACGGGCCAAATAAACTATTTCCTTACCAAAAAATAAATTCCGTAAAGATTTCTAAAGTACTCCTACTCAGGCACACCGAGCGAAGCTATTTGCGGGTGCCCGTGCCCGGCGATATAATGCTAAACCTAAACCGCTCCAATTTCAATTGGGTAGAACAAGACTCATGCGAAGGATAGACAACAGACAGTACAAGTTAACGCAAATAAGACCGAAATCGGCTTGTCCCGAACGCAATGTAAAAATCAAAAAAGGCAGAAGGTCGACCTCAAAACTCGATAGAAGGGGCATGAGATAAGAGTTGCCTATTAGCAACATTTCTACGTGCCTCTGGCCTTGCACGTCGTTCAGCGATAGCCTGCTTCGGGCGATCCAGGACACACTTTTGGATTGGCCGCGCTGCTTGCCTTAAGACCTTGCGCAAAAATGACTTACAAATTCACCAGCCGCAATTTGCACCTATCGACGAATGATTGATTCGGCATATTGATGAGAAATTCGGCCAGCCCGATAATCCCTTGCCTTGCACCTGTAGAGTGCAGAAAGTGTTTATCGCTAACCTTCGCCGACGTTAGGGCGATATAGTGATAGAAGGACACACAACGCTTATTTTGTGGGTCAGCGTAAACGGCTCATGCGGACGCCTGGCGTTCCATTTGTGGGTTTCTGGCGGGAGATGATTTTATGGAAACGATGTTGGCCGAGCCGGCTGAGCGAACGGAGGTCACAAAGAAGTGCCCGTTTTGCGCAGAGCGAATCCAGAGTGATGCCATAAAGATTAACCGAACAGATAGAAGCCCTCGGCAAACCATGAAGGCAAATTGACAGATTTGGGCATTGACCGGCCCTAATCCAACCGATTACAATTCCTTCAGTGGTCAATCAGTCTCGTAGCCGTGAGATTGTGCGCAAGATGGTCAAAGTGTGCCCAAATTCGATTTTTTGAGAACGCATCATGCACCTGTTTAGTTCCGGCTCGTCCGGTTTGGGAGATTCAGGTATGACTAATAGGAGAGCACTGATGGTATTCGTGAGTCTTTTCAGTGCAGTTTCATTCCACAGCGCCGGCTTTGGCTCAGGTGCCGGCACGGGCAAGGGCTGGACAGCCTCGCCTGCACTGGTTGAGAAACTCACCAAGCGAAGCCCACAGACCAATTATGACGAGGCAAAAGTGCCGGACTACACGCTGCCGGATCCGCTGGTCATGTCGGACGGCACGAAGGTGACCGAGGCCAAAACGTGGCAGACCAGGCGACGGCCGGAAATACTGGAGCTTTTCCGTGCCCACATGTACGGCTGGGCGCCCATCGGCCGGCCCGAAGCCATGACATGCAACGTCTTCGACCTGGACCGCGAAGCTCTATCCGGCCTGGCCATTCGCAAGCAGGTAGCGGTGAACTTTACCGGCACGAAAGACGGCCCGAGCATGGATATACTTATCTATCTGCCGCGGGCCAGCCGAGGGCCCGTTCCCATTTGTGTTATCCTCAATTTTGGCGGCAATCAAACCATCCACCCCGACCCAGCGATCAAACTGCCGGCGAGCTGGGTGCCGCCGGCACGCACCGGCGGGGCAGATAACCGGGCGACCGAAAAGTCACGCGGTCAAAGTTATTCGGGTTATCCAGTCGAGAAGATTCTCAAGCGGGGCTACGGCCTGGCGACAATTTACTATGGTGACATCGACCCGGACTTCCACGACGGCTTCAAAAACGGAGTCCATCCGGTGTTCGATAAACTACTCGATGGCAAACGCGCGCCCGACACATGGGGCGCCATCGGCGCGTGGGCCTGGGGATTAAGCCGGGCCATGGACTACTTCGAGTCGGACAAAGACATCGACCACAAACACGTTGTCGTGCTGGGTCATTCGCGTCTGGGTAAGACTGCCCTTTGGGCCGGTGCCCAGGACGAGCGGTTTGCCATCGTGATTTCCAATAACTCCGGCTGCGGCGGAGCCGCACTGAGCCGGCGACAATTCGGCGAGACCGTGGAGCGCATCAACAAAAGCTTTCCGCATTGGTTCTGCGAGAACTTCAAGAATTATAATGGCAAAGAGGATGCCTTGCCCGTTGATCAGCACATGCTCATCAGCCTGATCGCGCCGCGCCCGGTGTATGTTGCCAGTGCCGACGAGGACCTGTGGGCCGATCCTCGCGGCGAGTTTCTGGCGTGTAAGCACGCCGAGGCGGTTTATCGTCTGCTGGGCGTTGACGGCCTGTCAGTTAAAGACATGCCCGGGCTTGACCAACCGGTGCAGAAAGGCGCGATCGGCTATCATATCCGCTCCGGCGGACATGCCTTGACCGAATATGACTGGCAACGCTACATGGATTTTGCCGATGCGCATTTTGCCGCACCCGGTCACGCCAAGAATCCATGACTTCCGACGTGTGTTGACTATGGACCAATCTGACTAAAATAATGCCCACACAGGCGTGCTTATTGAAGGTGATTATTATTGTGAAGGTTTACTGTCTCGGAGCTCTGCAAAATTGCAGGTTAGGCATATATTATTTAAGGAAATCCGTACCTGCAATTTTGCAGAAGCCTTAAATGAGGTGAAGAACAATGAATGCGAAACCGAATGGCTCAAATCTAACTCGGCGAGGTTTTCTCAGGTCCGCTGGTGCATCTGTAGCGGCTTTGTGTTCGATGGGCTCGGGCTGCATCCAGACCAGTCGAACGGCCAAGCAGACCAAACGTACTATCCCAATAGGCTTGCAGCTCTATTCAGTCAGAGCCGAATGCCAGAAGGACCTGCCAGGCACAATCGCCGCGGTGGCCCAGATGGGCTATCAGGGCGTGGAATTCGCCGGCTACTACAACTACCAGGCCAAGGACATCCGCAGGATGCTCGACGACAACGGCCTGAAATGCTGCGGAACTCATACGGGCCTCGACACCCTATTAGGTGACAATCTGCCCAAGACAATCGAGTTCAATCAGACCTTGGGCAATAAGTACCTTATTGTGCCCTGGCTCGATCCGAAGACTCATACTTCGCGGGCCGCGTGGCTTAAGACCGCCAATCTTTTCAACGATCTGGCCGAGAAAGTCAGGCCGCACGGTATGCGGGTCGGCTATCACAATCACGCTCACGAATTCACACCTATCGATGGCGAGACGCCCTGGGACATCTTGTTCGGCAACACCACCCAGGACGTCATTATGCAGATTGACACCGGAAACGCCATGCACGGCGGGGCAGATCCGATTCCCTATTTGAGGCGTTACCCGGGCCGAGCCGTCACCGTGCACTTAAAGGAGTTCTCCGCCACCAACAAGAACGCCATCCTCGGTGAAGGCGATATCAATTGGAAGGAAGTGTTCATGCTGTGCGAGACTATCGGCGGCACGGAGTGGTACATCGTCGAAGAGGAAAAAGATGTCTATCCGCCGCTTCGGGCGGCCGAGCTGTGCCTAAAAAATTACAGAAAGCTGCGCCGGCAATAGTCCGGTGCAATAATCTCGATACCTAAATTAGGCTCAGTCCTGACCTTTATGGTCCCCGTGAAAAGACCATAGAATAGGCACCCTCCTCCTGGTCATTTTCAGGAAAAAGATGATCTGGAGAAGGTGACACTCAGAAAAAGCCCCTGTGTCGGCAAGAGCGAAGTATTGTTGCATTTTTTCTTTCCGCTTGGAATACTCGCCTTCTGCCTCACAGGGGCAAGAAGCATCGTGGCTCTTTCCTTTTGCTCATTAGCTATCCGTTGTGCGGCCTGCATTACGATCTGACTTGCGTGCGAACTTCATGGCCGGCCAACACAAGCTCAAGCTAACCTGACCAATAGGGCCATCCTTTAGAGCCACTACTTTTCAATCCAATATCATGGATCGGCAGAGTCCACCCTTAATCTTGAACATTTCTCGATGTCCCCGGGATAAGCAACGTGCTCAGCTTCAGTGTAGGTAAGAATAGCCAGGAACTGCGATGTTCCCAGTCCTTTTTTGCCCGTCCTGTTTTCTCTGGTACCATCACCAGTCTTTTCTCACGCACGTCGCAGCTTGCCGGGCTTAGCCCCGATAACGAGCAGTGCTCCCATCAAAAAAATATTTGCCCGGGATGCAGATTTTTCGGCTTTTTCCTAACCCGGACGCGCCGGAACCAAACAGATGCATGATTAGTTCTGGAAAAAATCGAAGTTGGGCATACTTTGACCATCTTGCGCACAATTTTATTGCTAAGGGACTAACGAACCTCGCCCTCGTGAAAACGGGGGTACGTCGTTGTTTTTTTTCTTGATCATAGCCCGGTGAATTTGATATAAATAAAGCTATGCCCTCGTGAAAACGGGGGTCAGGATTAGTGGTGTCTTGGCGTCCAGCCGATGCAAAACTACGGTTCATATTGGAAGGAGGAGTATCATGTGCCGAAGAGCGATTTTGTTAATCCTCTGTGTTGTGCCCGTGATGGGCCTGGCTAACAGCACCTTAGCCGACCTTACTAACGACCCGGCTCTGGTTGTATATTATTCTTTCGACCAGGTTGGGGCCGTGGTCGCCGACGAATCCGGCAAAGGCCACCACGGCGTCGTGCAAGGGGACATCACGGCCTACCCTGAGGGTAAGTCCAATGGGGCGGCCAAATTCGAGGGTACGGGTGGACCGACAGGCTATAGTTACCTCGATCTGAACGGCCCCAGTATCCCTGCCACGGATATTCCAACATCTGCGATTACCCTTGCCGCCTGGGTGAAATGTCAGAATACGGGTGGGCATCACGCCATATTCAACGCCAGGGCGTCCGACGCGACCTGGGTCATCCACCCCGAGCTGCGCAGCAATGGTGAATTCAGATGGCTGCTCCGCGCCTTTGGCAGCAGCCTGATCCTCGATATGCGCGCAGGCTCTGTTACTTGGGATGAATGGCTTCACTATGCTGGTACATACGACAAGGCGACCGGCAAGATGGTCTTGTATATCAATGGGACAGTAGTCGGACAGCAAACCGTTGCCAGCCCGCAGGATATAGCCGGGAACTGGGGAAGCGGTGCTCGCGTCGGATACAACATCGACAATGCAAGACCATTCACCGGGCTGATGGACGAGCTCTATCTTTTTAAGCGGGCGCTGGCGGCGGATGAAATTATACAGGTGATGGAAAAGAAGCCCACACCTCCACAAATGGCCAGTCGACCCAATCCACCTGATGGCGCCAAAGATGTGGTGCGCACAGCTATCCTGAGCTG
>CAZPJZ010000055.1:0-9982 GCA_964586995.1 uncultured Pirellulales bacterium
CCGTTATTTTTGCCTGCGGGTCCAGGTAGTCCACCCTGGCGTAGATGGTCGGGTCGGCGCCCCGATGCCCGGGCTTACTCAAGGCATCGCTGTCAACGGTTATCTCGCGCGGCCGGACTTTGCCCGTCTTCATGTCCACGGATTGCTCGCGCACGTCCCCTCCCCACGCGGCAAAGATGGCCTCGTAGGCCGCACCGGCACCAGGATCAAAGCACGACGCCAGATGGGCAAAGAATTGCGTTGCCTTCTGCTCGCCAATCGCCGCCAACGGCCCAAGGTTCGAATTCATAAGCTCGTTAAGGGTTTTATCTGGTCCCCACCACCCTGGCGTGCGGTCCGGAGGATAGCTCTTGATGGTCCCGATATCCAGGCCGGCGTACTCCACCATAAGGGCCGCGTCGCGCTCGTTCCATCCCGTGGTGTCTGTCAGATAAGACAAAAGAGCCGGGCGGGCGCCCTTTCGCCCCTGACGGGCCGATGCAACGAGCTTGCTGAGCCTGGGATCTCTCGCGACGGCCTTTTCAATGACTTCGCCGGCGCGCTGCCGAATGATTCCGTAGATGGCCGAGTTCGAGATGATGGTGCAATTGATCGGTTTGCCCTCCAGGTGAACCTGCACATCCGGCATGGGCATCATGGCAAGCGGGCTGATATACATGCCCCGAAGAATGGGAAAGCCGAAATCTATCTCGATGTCTTTGTTCGTGGGATTCTCAATCGTGTACTCGGCGGATACACGGGCCAGAGGTGGTTCTACGGCCTCGCTTCCGAGCGACCGATCTCTGCCAAATGTCACCTTGAGCTCCTCTTTGACCACGCGGAGCCGGTTTTCCCGGCCCGGCTTTAAGTCCGGGTCCAGGCGGGCCAGCACACCCTTGGCAGCGGGATCGCCGTTCGGATACTTGATCACAAAGGGTCCGCCGTTGCCCAGAGCCGGGTCCAAATTCAAGACAAACACAGCCAATACACTCACCAAGATTACCATTGTTTTGTTCCTGCTGCTCATCTCAAATCTCCTTTAAATACTTGTGCAGATCGCCTGCACGATTTCATTGGATTTCTAACGGCGATACTTGCTCGCTCAATTTCCATAGACTGCACAATCCAACATCTGAACTTATTGCCGATGTGGCTGCTGGCTTGAATTCATTATGTTTGGCAGGTTCTTGTAAGCATACGGCCTGACAAAGAGTAATTCTCCGCCTGCGGGGCTTGCCCGCCAGAGCCAACGATAATGTCAGATTCATTCTCTCATTTTTCATTGTTCGGTCTCCTTCATTTTTGTTCGGCTCACTGGTTTGAGGGTCGCCTTTTGAATTTTGTCTACTGTTATAGTATAATGGATAGAAGCTGTCCGGTTTTGTAAATAGTTTGTAAAAACTTTTGTAGCAAGTAGTGTCCCCTGCCTCGGCAGCAGCCGCAAACAGGTAGTGTGAGCGAAAAACTTCTTGAAGAGGCCAGCCGGTCCTGGTATACCCTCTGATGTGCAAGACCGAGCAATGCGGCAGGCGGCTACGCAGACCATGATGGCGCTCGCCGCCATCCCACGTGTGGCTGACCTGAGAACCGATGGTTATCAGAGGCAAATGTTCATGTGTCGTTATGAGGGACTCACGCGCCAAGACACGGGCAATACACCGAAGACCCAAGGGCGGCGGACTGGCACGTAAGACGGTCGGTTTGAAGGTCTGGCGAGTTAAGAAGAAGCCCAAAGAAGTTGCCAATGTGCCTTGCAAGGGCACAAAGGGTTGGCGTCTGTGGCTATTTCGCGCTATTGCCGTTACGGTTGTACCGGCTCTTTTTGTGCTGTCACTGGAGATGCTGCTGCGAATAGCGGGCTACGGTTACACGCCGACCGCGACGGTTAAGTGCAGGCTCAACGCGGTCGAGGCTTATGGAGACAACGTCAAATTCGGCTGGCGGTTCTTCCCGCGAAATATCTCTCAGGAATTTGACCCGTTCATCTTTCCAGCGGCAAAACAAGCCGACACATACCGCATCCTCATACTTGGAGGTTCTGCCGCTCAGGGCACGCCGGACGCGGCATTCGGCTTTGGTCGTATTCTGCAAGCGATGCTGCGAAATTCGTACCCTCGGGCGAACTTCGAGGTAGTTGTGGCCGCCATGCCGGCCGTCAATTCGCACGTGCTGCTGGAGGTTGCCAAAGACGCCGCAAGACACGACCCGGATTTGTTTGTCGCCTACTTTGGCAACAATGAAGTCGTCGGACCGTACGGCGCTGGCACGGTGCTGGCGCCGCTGTCGGCCAGACTATCCCTAATCCGTGCGAGCATCGCACTGAGAACAACCAGGCTGGGCCAGTTGGTGACGGATATATCCGGCGTGCTGCGCGCCAAACGCGATGCTCCGGAGGTCTGGCGGGGCATGGAGATGTTCGTAAAGCAGCAGGTGCGAGCCGATGACCCTCGCCTCGAAACAGTCTACCGGCACTTCCAGAAAAACCTCGAAGATATCTGCCACGTTGCCGGCAGAAGCGGAGCCAAGCTGATTCTCTGCACCGTCGGCAGCAGCCTGAGAAGCTGCCCGCCGTTCGGCTCGCTGCACAGTCCAAAGCTGACCGAGACGCAGAAGAAAAAATGGGACAGCATCTACCAGCAAGGCGTCGAGCACGAGTCGACGGGCAATTATGCCGAGGCGATAGAATGTTATCTGTCCGCCGGCGAGATCGATGACTCTTACGCCGACCTGCAGTTTCGGTTGGGCCGATGCTACTGGGCCATGGGCGGGTATGACAGGGCGAAAGAAAGCTACATCAAGGCACGTGACCTGGATACGCTTCGCTTCCGCGCCGACATGCGGATCAATCAGATTATCCGCGCCGTGGGCAGCACGCCCACCGAGCAAGGCGTGTACATTACAGATGTGGCCGGCGTGCTGGAAGAAAACAGCCCTGGTGGTACCGCCGGCGAGGAACTCTTTCATGAGCACGTACATTTGAATTTCCATGGCAACTATCTGCTGGCTCGGACGGTCTTCGAGCAGGTCCAGAGTATACTTCCGGCTCGCTTCAGACCTCTCGAAGCATCTGAACAGCCGGTGCTGACTGAAGCTCAGTGCGCCCACCAGTTGGCTTATAACGATTGGGCCCGATACAATACGGCCTACAAGGTTCTAAACTACTACTTGAAGAAACCGCCCTTCACCGGCCAGCTTTACCACGATGAGCAGGTCAAGAAATTGGAGCGACAACTGCAAGTGTTGGAAGCGCGTCTGACGCGAGAAGTTCTGACCGACATCGCATCACAGTATAACCAGTTGCTTGCGGAGAGACCCAATGACGTGTGGCTGCATTGGAGATATGCGGAACTACTGTCCGTGCGCTTGCAGAATGAGAATGCGGCGGCTGAACACTGCCGTTTGACACTGGGACTTCTGCCACATTCCTATAAACCACACCTCTTTCTGGCCCTGTCATTGGGAAGACTGGGCCGTCTCGATGAAGCAATCTACCACCTTCACAAGGTGACGCAGATCAAACCGACCAGCGGCGATGCATATCACTGCTTAGGATTGGCTTATCAAGCACAAGGACAAACCGATAAGGCCATTGATTGCTACCTCAACGCGGTTAGGCTTCAGCCGAATAACACGGAGGCCTGCAATAACCTGGCGCAACTGTTCGGCCAGCAGCGCAAATTTCGGCAAGCAGCAAAGGCGTACCGCCGAGGACTGCTATCGGCACCGAATGATATAGACTTACGCTACAACCTGGGTATGCTTTTGCAGAAACAGGGCCGCAAGGAAGAGGCGATTGGAGAACTTCGCACCGCACTGAGCATCGATCCGAACTCACCCAAGATACGAACCTTGCTCAGGGACCTGCTGGAAAAACAGAATCCGCCCCGCCAAGAAACGCGTAGGTAGACCAACCTATAGCCGCGCCCGTCCCACAGCAGAAACGAATGGCAAGCACGGCAAAAGACTCAACCGGCTCTTGACGTTCCTCGCTGCGCGACATAGCATGTGGCGCAAATAACGGGCCTCGACAGTACAAGGAGCAGGATATGTTATCGGTCAGAACCTTGGTGATCATAACGTTTTGGATTTCTCTGCCGACCGCCCCAGCATTGTCGGCGGAAGTGCCCGGCGCGGTTGTCGATTATATTCCTTCCCCTTCAAAGATATATGTCGGCTCGCCAGGCATCGCGATTCTTACCAACGGGGATTACGTAGCCACACACGACGAGTTTGGCCCCGGCTCAACTGAACGCAGTAGCGCCGTCACGCGGGTCTTCCGCTCAAATGATCGTGGCAAAACGTGGGCGCACCAGGCTACCGTTGAGGGAATGTTTTGGGCAAGCCTTTTTGTTCATAAAGGCGATCTGTATCTTATGGGCACCGACAAGCATCACGGCTCGGCGATAATCCGGCGCTCCAGCGACGGCGGCCGTAGTTGGACCAGTCCAAAGGACAAACGATCCGGACTTCTTCTCGATACTGGCAAGTACCACTGTGCCCCCGTACCGGTGGTTGTGCATAACGGTCAGCTCTGGCGAGCAATGGAAGATGCCATGGGGCCGGACGGCTGGGGAAGTCACTTCCGAGCCTTTATGATGTCAGCACCGGTAGACACAGATCTGCTCGATGCCGAGAACTGGACTTGCAGCAACCGCCTGGCAAGAAACCCGCAGTGGCTCGGCGGAAAATTCGGCGGCTGGCTCGAAGGAAATGCCGTCGTCACGCCGGATGGTAACATAGTCAACATTCTTCGCGTGGACTACCGCCCGGAAGGAGGCAAGGCCGCCATAATACAAATCAGCAGAGACGGCACAAGGGCAAGTTTCGACCCAAATACCGGATTTATCGATTTCCCCGGTGGCTGCAAGAAATTTACAATCCGTTACGACCTTGAATCTAAATTGTACTGGACGTTGACAAATCCTGTCCTGCCCGAACACCGGGACCCCGATCCCAGCCGAGTACGAAATGCGGTGGCGCTTATGTCCTCGCCGGATTTGCGAAACTGGACGACTCGTTCAATCGTTCTGTATCATCCGGACGTGCAGCGCCATGGTTTCCAGTACCTCGATTGGCTTTTTGAAGGAAACGACATCATTGCTGTTTCCCGCACCGCTTTTGGCACTGGGGCTGATGCCGCTCCTCGCCAGCACGATGCCAACTATATGACGTTCCACCGGATCAAGGATTTCAGACAACTGACCATGTAAATGAGCCAAGTACTTGAACACAAGAATGGCCGCCAACCGACCCCGTGGGGTTTTTGGGCCACCGTAGGATTTTCGCTGGTTATCGGCGCGACTTACGTCTTTATCCAGACAATCGTGGTGGGCGTCTTTATGGTGGCTGCAAAACTACGGGACGCCAACTTTGATGTTGAAAAGATTATCGGCGACATAGAATCGAACGGGTTTCTCCTGGCGACGGCAACTTGCGTATCCAGTCCGTTCGTAGTTGCCTTGACGGTGGTGTTCGCCAAGGCTCGCCAGCATATTACTGTCAGGCAGTACCTGTGTCTGCATCGGGTTGGGTGGAAAGACCTCGGCAAATGGGCGCTGGTTATTGTGCTGTTCGTGATATGTCACGATACTTTGATTTTCCTGCTGCACAAACCTATTGTCCCGGATGTCATGATTAACGCCTACAAAACTGCGCAGTTTGCGCCTTTGCTTTTGCTGGCTTTGATAGTGGTTGCACCGGTATCAGAGGAGATATTTTTTCGCGGCTTTTTATTCAAAGGCATCGAGAGTTCAAAGTTAGGACCGCCCGGAGCAATAATCATCACCGCGCTGGCTTGGTCGGTCATGCACCTTCAGTATAATATTCTCGGCATAGCCGGGATTTTTGTAGGCGGCCTGCTGCTGGGCCTTGCCCGGCTGAGAAGTAACTCCATTTATCCGTCTATCTTCATGCACGCGCTGCAGAACGTAATTGCGACCATCGAGGTTGTAATCTACATACGAATTACGGCAAATGCTGCCTGACCGGGTTACAAATGCGCAGGAGCAAAGGACAGATTGAGGCCGACATTAGTGAAGCCCTGATTAAGTTTGAGAAGGAATATATGGGTCGAGGCCCCGAAGAGACCAAAACCTATATTGTTGATGATATAATAATTGTCCGACTCAAACGTGTTCTAACCCCAGCCGAGCAGCAACTTGCTCAGGCAAGTGACGAGACTACTGGGCGGACGCTAATCAAGCGGGTTAGGACGGAACTGCTGGAAAAAGCCCGTCCGCTCCTGGAACAGATAGTGCTAAACCTCACCGGAGAAAGGGTAGTAAGTCTTCACACGGACATTAGCACTGTGACCGGAGAGCGTGTTATTATTTTTACTCTCGAAAGTCCGGTACTGTTTCATAACGAATAAAGAGTATACAATGCAGAGCATTTTTTCTTGATAACGGAAAATCTTATTGGATAATCTGATAATTCAGAAAAAGGCAGATTGACCAGGGGGTAGTCTAACGCTACCTGCTGGAGAATAGGCCAGTAAACAGTGAATGCCTGCAAGACTGTTACTGGCTCTTTTTTTGCCTGCAAGATGCGATGTTAGCTGTACAGTGGACAGGCGGTGAAGTTCTGCCACTTTGGGTGTTAGAGAAAGAATAACTATGCGTGGCAATAGGAATGCTGCGGTATTTCTTGACCGGGACGGCACTGTTATCGAAGATGCCGGGCATCTGAAAGACCCATCCGATGTCGTTTTCTTTCCAGGAACCTTCCGCGCACTGCGGAAACTCCAGAAACATTTCCTGCTTTTTATCGTTACTAATCAACCGGGAGTTGCCGAAGGCGTGATAAGCCGCGAAGATGTGAACCGTGTCAACATCCATCTGATTAAAACGCTTGCTGAAAAAGGAATCGAAATTACTGATGTTTTCGTTTGCCCACATCGGCGTTTGGATAACTGCCGTTGTATTAAGCCAAAACCATATTTTTTGAAAAAAGCCGCAGGTCTCTATGGCCTTGACCTTAGCAAGTCTTTTATCGTAGGTGATCATCCGCACGATATACGGTTGGCAACAAATGCTGGCGCACGGGGCATTTACGTTCTTACGGGCCACGGCCAAAAGCACCTGGCTGAACTGCCGGAGGATACCGAGGTAGCGTCCGGAATAGCCGCCGCTGCCGAGTTGATTGTAGCTTATCATACCGCGTGGACAGGTATTAAAGATATTGGCTGATAAAGGAAATGCCAATGGAACGATTCAGTAAAGATGGAAGATTGATTATTCCGCTGGCCCAGCGGAATAAAGGGACAAAAGAGACAGACGATAAAAAAGTGAGGTATGTGGCAACTGAAGCATACTGTCCGAACGGCTGCAATATTATCGACAAGGAACATGAAATAAACGGTGCTCCTGGATTGCGGATAAAATTTAAGCGGCCGGGTATGGAGGGCGAGTTTGTTCTTTCGGCCATTCAAGGTGACTTCGACAAGATTATGCTCTCGGGCAAGCTGGAAGACGGTGTAAAAGATGAGTTATATTGCCCTCACTGTGGAGTTACGTTAAAAAAGCTGGTCAACTGCAGTTGTAAATCCGATGCGGACATGGTTGTTATTGGATTAACGCCCAAGCTCGATTTTAATAATGCAATCTCGTTCTGTAATGTGACAGGGTGCACCAACGGCACCACCATCAAATCAGGTGATGTCATCCGACACGTACAATTGGGGGGAGCAATCTAAAAATCGAGAATATAGAGTTTTGGGAAAACAAGCTGTCGAAAGAACGTTCAGGGGATTACCCAAGTAAAAAAAACAGGTTGACGCTCGTCGGCCTGCCAGTTTAGAATTTCGCGGTTTTTCAACTGAATCAAACTAAGGAGCTAATAATGTCTATGGATAACACCAATCGATTACTGAAAGAAAGGCTCACAGCAGAAAGCTACAACAGGCTCATGGCCATTGACATCGCAAAGATTCGGGATTTTGTCGCTGACGCGATTGAGCTTACAAACCCGTCGATGGTCTTTGTCTGCACGGATTCGCAGCAGGATGTGAAGTACATCCGCGACATGGCGATCAAAAGCGGCGAAGAGCATCCGCTTGAGACACCGGGGCATACTTATCACTTCGATGGATACTATGACCAGGGGCGCGACCGGGAAGTCACCAAGTATCTGGTGCCAAAAACGGAAACTCTGGGCAAGGCGCTGAATCAGATAGAAAGGCAAGAAGGTCTGTCTGAGGTGCGCGGCCTGCTGAGAGACTCCATGAGGGGCAGGACGATGATCCTTCGGTTTCTCTCGTTGGGACCGACCGGTTCGGTATTCAGCATTCCGTGCGTGCAGGCAACAGATTCGTGGTACGTTGCGCACAGCGAGGATTTACTTTATCGAAGCGCCTATGAGCAGTTCCGTAAGCTCAGAAGGCAGACAGACGTTTTCTGCTTTCTACACTCGGCCGGCAAGATGAACGACCACATGATCAGTATCGACGTGGAAAATAAGCGTATCTACATCGACTACACGCAGGATACGGTTTACAGCGTCAACACACAGTACGGCGGCAATACCATCGGCCTCAAGAAGCTGGCCCTGAGGCTCACGATTCGCAAGGCCGACCGTGAGGGATGGCTCGCCGAGCACATGTTCATCTCGGGCGTGGCCGGGCCCAATGTACGCAAAACCTACCTGGCAGGCGCTTTTCCCAGTGCCTGCGGTAAGACCTCGACAGCCATGCTGCCGGGCGAGACCATTATGGGAGACGACATTGCGTACTTTCGCAAGATCAACGGCCAGTTTCGAGCCGTCAACGCCGAAGCGGGAATATTCGGCATTGTGCAAAATGTCACATCCACAGATGATCCCACCATCTGGGATGTGCTGCACCAGCCCGGTGAAGTAATCTTCACCAACGTTCTGGTCGCGGACGGAAAACCGTACTGGCTGGGCATGGGAACCGACACACCGGAAAAAGGTGTCAACTTCTCTGGCGAGTGGTTCAAGGGCAAGAAAGATGCCAAGGGAAATGAGATTCCGCTGGCCCATAAGAACGCCCGATATACAGTCGCCCTTAAAGCGCTGGCCAATTGCGATCCTGAATTGGACAACCCAGAAGGCGTTGTCCTGGGAGGGATAATGTACGGCGGACGTGACGCCAAGGCGTACGTGCCGGTCCAACAGGGCTTCGACTGGACGCACGGCATAATCCTTTATGGCGCCTCGCTCGAGACCGAGACCACGTTCGCGATTGTCGGCCAGGAAGGGCTGCCCGAGATCAACCTGATGAGCATTCAGGACTTCCTGGCAATTCCTCAGGGCAAGTATATCGAGAACAACATCGAATTTGCCCAGGGGCTCAAGAATCCGCCTCTGATATTCGGCGTCAATTACTTCCTTAGGGATAAGCACGGTAAATTTGTCAATGGTGTGCGAGACAAGCACGTTTGGGTAAAATGGATGGAGCTGCGAGTTCATGAGGATGTGGATGCCATCGCCTGCCCAACAGGTCTGATCCCGCGTTATGAAGATCTTGTGATACTGTTCGACCAGATCCTGCACAAAATGTATACCAAGGATGATTACGTTAAACAGTTCACCATCCGCGTGCCTGAGAATCTTGCCAAGGTCGATCGTGTACAGCGGTACCATCAGCAGAACGTGCCTGATAGTCCGCAGGCAGTGCACGACACGTTAGAAGCCACACGCAAGCGGCTGGAGGCAGCCAAGGACAAATACGGTGACTATATTTCGCCTTTCGATTTGACAAAGTGGTAGACGCGACTGGTGGCAGTTGCCGCCGGTTGAAGCTCCAAGCCCGGTCCGCATCGGCTGTTTGTGGGAGGACAGCAAATGATGTATGAACAGCGGCTCAATAGACTCTTGGTCAGATCAATGCTTTGCGCATGTGTGGCACTGCCTGCGCTGACGTCAGCAGTGAAGGGAAAGCCTGATGTCGAGAAGGTTGAACGTTGGGGCATCTTCGAGCTGACGCTCGGGGGGCCCTCTGGCGGTAATCCTTTTGTAGATGTAAAGCTCAGTGCTGAATTTGAAC
>CAZPJZ010000056.1:0-9935 GCA_964586995.1 uncultured Pirellulales bacterium
CGAATGTGACTGGAATTCACCTTGACTTTGCTGGGTCCCGTGACGACAATGGTGACTATGTTGGCGGTTTGGAGAATCTGGTCGAGCCTACCGGCTTTCGTGGCTTCTTCGTAGACTGCTCATTTTTTTTGGAGGCGTAACCTGAGATGACTGCCCGATTACAAGTGCTCAACGACCTGCAGCGGGAGTTCGCCACACGGGCCCGCGACGAAACCAAAGGCATTTTAGTCGATGGGTATACTCTGCCATGGACGCGGGGTCCTCTGAGGAAGGCGTCTTCGCTTGATCCGATATATCAGGCCCTTGGCCAGGCGAATCTAAATTACCAGAATGTCAGAACCCTGATAGGTAACTTGGCGCCTGGAAAAAGGCAGAAGTACCGACGGACATTGGCTTGGCTCCGAGACCAGGTCCTGAATGGAGACTATGTGCAGCAAGGGAACTCATGCGGAGCTTGGAGCCTAACGCATTGGCGGATGAGAAAGGAACATCGTTACCTTGGTGGCCAGGATTTCAGGAACCGCGCCGTCGCAGAATACGCTCGCGTCCAATTCCAGGCTGCAGACTGGAGAGGACCAGGCCCGCGCCCGGCCGAATTTAATGACTGGTTGAATCCGCCGAATGGGGCAGGGCCTTACTCAAGCCCGTGGAAGATTGTACAAGGCCTCGGAATAACCACGCTCAAGATAGACCCGCCCGCGCGGGCGTTTGCGAATGCCGGTGGCAACCCGCTGGCCGTGGGTTTGAGCGGAATGTTGACTCTGGTCAATGCTTTGCGCCCCGCGGGAGCTCCCGTCGTTGCAGACGGCGACCTCAGCGCTTTGCCGATTGGCAGTGGCGCGATCATCATCGCGCTTAATCCCGTTGTCCCCACCGAGTTACATTATCTGCTGCTCGGGCACACTACAGCAGGATGGGAGATATACAACTCTAATTCTCACAAGCTGAACCCCACGGTCCTTGCCGCTTGCCCGCAGTTCAATAATCCCTTTGTGACCGACCTCAAGAATAACAATGGCAGCGCAAGTGGAAATGAGACATGGAGTTTTCTTGGTGTCTTCATCGTTGATTGAGGTGTTGGGCGGCTTGTGTCGCGACGTGCCTGTCGAAACCCATGTGCAGGATCGCGGAATTGGCTTGACTCTGCGCCGGCCCCCGCGAGAATAGCCCCCGTATTCACGGTTTGGAGAGTTCAGATAAGGTATCCAAGTGGGCCCGAAGGACGGCCCAAGCGAGGGCAGGCCTCGCGAGTGTCGCTGAAAGTCAGCAAAGCAACACGCACGGGACGACTGTGCCTTGTTTTCTGACAACACGCTTCGATGGGCATGCGTATGCCCGTTGATCGCGGTGCGGAACGCTAATAGGAGGTACGTACAATGGCACATCGACTGAGTATCATCGTGAAAACGAAGATCCCTGACGGGGGAAACTGGGCCCGGCTGTGCACCAATGCGGTGGTCTGGTGGGTCAGGAGGGTGGCGACTACAACGGCAATTGCTGGCATTGGTACTACTGCCGAAGCTCAGGCATTCCAAGGATTCATAGAGGGTCGGAGAACGGACCACTTCCTCGGTCACATGGGAACAGAGGTAGGGACTAAAAAAGAATCCCAACCGTTCGGGAAGCTAATGCCTTCGAAAGGTGCCTTGGTGTTATGGATCAATGCCGGCGGCCTTTGCAAGCATGCCTGTATAAATGGAGGCAGTAATAATCTCTATGGGTACCACCAACATCAAGTCATAAAACAGAAACAGTGTAAGGCAGGTGACGGATACTGCTTCCACGATACGAGCGATATAGACTGGGAAATGGATGTGGACGTCGATATTTACGTTGTTCCACCCGATAAGGCCATAAAGTATTTCAACGACCATGTGGGTACGCCTGCAAAATGGTAAGGTCCTGAACCATACACCGGATGAAACGCCCACAACTGTCGCCTTGGGTCCGTGGAATAGGGCAGTCACCCATTTCTGGATAGATGGCGCCGGGCCGACAACGGACTTGGCACACAACGGTTAGCGGGAATGCACTTCGACTTAGGCCGATTTTCATCCAACGCATCCAATGCCCTGCGCACTCACCGCTGGGGCTGTGTCGCGACGTGACTTCTCGAACCGTGTGCAAGGTTGCGGGATTTGCTTGACTTTGCCGCCTTCCTCACTATAATAAAGAGTGCGTCAGCGGTTTGGAAAATGTAGAAAAGGCATTCAAGCGGGCCTAAAGGACCGCCCAAGTTGATGGGCTCCCTTTTGCAGCCACGTATTCTCGTTGGCCGACGGCTCCGGGTGGTGATAATTTTGTTATGCGGAGGTTGGCAATGAAGCAGGTCGAGAGCTGGTAGCCTACTGCCGAAGCACGCGCGACAACGGACAATAGAAGGCAAGGCTTAGGAGAGTCACGATGGCAAAGTCTTGGAATTATTGTTGGAAACATGCGAGGTTCCGTAGGTTTGGTGTTTGCCAGGAGTGCGCCGCGAAAGAGATCGAGCCCCTCGTCAACCACGCTACAATCTACGGCCGCATGGCGCAGCTTCTCGGCCAGCCCGTTCTCGTCAATCAGGACGTTTTCGGAGTATGCGGGATGGTTTGCGCCCTCTACCTGCTCTTGCGATACCAGGTGCCTAAGGCTTGGCAACTGTTTGGGGCGACCTTTGCCGACGTCGATCCAAACTATGCCGGGTGCCGCTTTGCCACTCCGCTCGGCAGTAAGCGGATCGACTTCACGTACCTCGCGCGCCGGTACGTAAATCAACAGAAGCGTGCGCAAGCTTACAATGCCGCCCGCATGCGATCGGCCGGCAGAATAGGCCCTGATCCACCCAACGCCGCCCGGAGATTTGGCCCGTACCATATCCTCCAGAGCAAGAAAAGACGGGTCATACGACAGGTCTTCACCACAAGGGGCCTCGGCACTGGCCTCGGAAAGTAGGCTTTCGATGTCAACAACACTCATTAAAGATGCACCAGACCAATATGGTCATGCAGAATCGACTGTAAAGCTCAGTCTCTTTCAACAGTCTTGCCCTGCCGTTGAAGAGGGCGCCCCTTGGAGCGGCGTCCTTACAGACTTCTCCGGCTACTGACTAATCTTCGGATTTTACGGCGGACAGAATAACCTGTCAAGCCCCTTTTTTCCCCGAAAAAACACATAAATATCTGCCGGATACCACCTTGCTGGGCTGCCAAGAAGAAGAAAACCGCCTTGCACAACCTCGTGCGGCCTAATCTGTCGCCGGCCATGCCAGATTTGCGAGGAGTTTACTGTTTTGGCCGTTCTTTTCGGGCCATCGGGTATAGGGAACAGCTTCTGTCGAGCCTTGCTGTCCCGCACGGAGGGCGGAATGCATCTGCAAGCCATTAGCACAAGAAACCACCCGTGCGGAGAGACGAATGTGACTGGAATTCACCTTGACTTTGCTGAGTGCGGTGACGATAATATTTGTTTTGCGGGCACTGTCAGGAATCCAAAGGCCGATGGAGGTTAGTCATGAAAGAGTTGAACGAGCAGCAGATAACCGCGTGTGTAGACAAGAGATTCAAATTGGAACAGAATTTGGCATTGGACCTGCTCGCCGAATTCGACAAGGAAGGCAACGGTCTGATCGGGCCGCTGCGGCAAATGGCCGGCAAGGCTCTGGAGGACCTTCTGAGCCAAAAGATTCCTATACAAGATTTGGCGAGTGCTCTGAAGAGCTCATTCCGCCGAAAAGCAGGAGTCTGGTCGGCGATAGGCGACGAGAAACTGCTCAGTATCTGGCAACAAAATGGCTGGGATGGAGGAATTGCAGATAGACATAAACCCGATGTCGCTCTGCAGCAGTTGCAGCAAAAAGCCCACAGCCTCACGGCATCTCAGTGTTCCGATGTCATCCGCCTTTACGGCGCGGTGGCTGAAAAGTGGGGAGCCTCACCCGGATTGACCGGCGGGCAACTGGACACCCTGAAGGGGCAATACCGCCCCGGGGGCAAAATGGTCTGGGGCCCACATGCCCGCGCGCGCGCCAAGCCTGCTCCGGGAGCAATACCGGCCGAGCATAAACAGTGGCAGATGCCGGCCGCAGTGCACGGCATAGACTTTAAGCAGGCCGGGAAGGAGCAGATAAAAGAGAAGCTCCCCGGCCAGCAGCGGTCTATTAAGGTTACAGTGTTCTCCACAGTAAAGAAGATCGACAATGCATTCGGTTTACCTTTGGGCGCGGATATTTCCGGTACCACCGCCGATTCCATCTTCTTCATTGAGCGCTTTGCAAGACGTTGCGGGATCAAATACGACCCCATCTACCAGCTTCTGGCACTGGCTACCTTGGTGGCGGCCCGCCATCACGCACTGCTCGAGGTTGCCCTGACCATGACCCTCAATAAGATTATCACTTATAGTATCGGTTTCTACTCAACGTTGCTTCCTGCCGGCAGCACCCACCCGGCGAAAGGAGCAATCGACAACGTTTTCAAAGAGCACGAAAATCATGATTGGAATGACCACATCCTGGCCTACTTCGACCAGCACCAGAAGCGAGTTGGCGGATACTTATTTGAAGGAGGCGAAATCGATAGATTTAAGAAGCTGGCCACCACCGGCCCGGATTTCATGTGGCTGTTTACGACTATGCCCCCGTTTCCAACCAAGGGCAGAATCCGAATGATGATGGGCAGCAAGGGGCTGTGAAGTGCCGGATGCGGTCTGAGTTCTCCGGTCTGCGGCTCGCTCCGCTCTGGGCGGCGGAGAGGTCGTAGCTTCTGGCTCTTTTCACGGCATCTTCTTGCAGCCCCGGATGCGGTGTGGTCAAAGGTAAGGAAACCATCATGGCACAGACACACGGCACAACAGTTTTTCATCTGGATCGGCCTTTCGATAGCAAGAGATTCACGAAGCTCATGCAGGACGCCGGGTATACGGAAACGGCCCTGGCCGAAAGCCTGGGAATATCGTGCGTGCACGAACGGCAGGACTTGGAGGTCGTCTATCGGCGTGTCAAGACGGACAGCCCGTATAACATATTGGTTCGCTTGTTTTGGCTTGGCCGGGCAGTTTCTGAGTCTGCGCTTCGCAAAGAGCTGCCGGATCTCGACCCGGAACAATTGGAGGCGGTCGGGATGCTCAGCCGCCGAGACGGCATGGTCCGGGCTAATGCCAAGCTGGCACCATTCCATGAGCTGCTGATGGCCAGCGATTTTGAGCCGGGAATCCATAAGGACCTGCCTGCCGACCACGTCCTCGGTGTCAGCGCCGCCTCTTTGACTCTGGCCAGTCTGACGGTTCGCCGCCCGGTCGAGACGGCTCTGGATTTAGGTACGGGGGCTGGCATACAGTCGTTTCTGGCTGCCCAGCACGCCGAGCAAGTCATAGGAACCGACACTAATCTTAGGGCCTTAAACTTTGCCAGGTTCAATGCGCGGCTTAACTCGATAGACAAGGTCCAGTGGCGTCAGGGGAGCCTGTATGAGCCGGTTGCCGAGCACAAATTCGGTTTGATCGTGTGTAATCCGCCGTTTGTGATCTCCCCCGAGTCACGGTTTGCCTTTCGCGATACCGACCTGCCGGGCGACGCCGTCTCGGAGAACCTGCTGCGGGGAGTCGGGTCGAGATTAACGGAAGGAGGATACTGCTGCATGTTGTTCAATTGGCATCATCAGAGCGATGATGATTTGGAGGCCCGCCCGCGGGCCTGGGTGGCGGATAGCGGCTGTGATTGCCTATTGATATGTTTCAAATCCACGGACCCTTTGACATACGCGGCGGATTGGCTGCAGACCAGTGAGGGCCAGAATTCGCCCGACTATGGCCGTTTTCTGGATGAATGGATGGCATATTATGATGCCATGGCAATCAAACGGATTAGCGCCGGCACGATGATCATGCGCCGGCGAGGGTCGCAGAAAAACTGGTTCCGAGCACATTCTATTGGCACGGGTCGTTATCGAGGCTCTTGCGGTGACCAGATCGAGCGGGTCTTCGCAGCAGAGGACTTGCTTGCGAGCCTTGGTGATGATCGGCGGTTATTGGACCTTCGCCTGGTCTTCGACAAGCACCATCGCCTGGAGCATGAGTTGTGCGTCGAGGACGACCACTGGGTCGTCCGTGCCGAACATCTGTATGCCTCGGAAGGAATTCCCTTTGCCGGGAACGTGGACATGTATATTATGAAGCTGCTGGCCGGCTGTGACGGCCGGCGAACCCTGCGGGAAGTCCTCACAACAGTAGCCGACCGTGTGCAGGTCCAGCCGGAAGGACTCACGCCTGCCTGCCTGGCTGTCGTTCGCAAACTGATGCAGTCAGGATTCCTCAGCGCGGTCGCCGGACCGCCAAAATGAATTGGGCCTGACTCTTGCGCGACCTCTGGATTGTGACGTCATCCCAAGCCGTGGTTTGTCAATAATCTGCTCTTATGCCCGGCCGGAAAAAAGGTTGACACCTATACATAATACAAGTACAAGAATCTTCAGCAGACACGGTAGTAGCCTGTGAATCAGGTGACTCGTCCGATTGGCCCGCACACCGTTCGGCGATGCGGACGGATAATTGCAGCCAGAGGCGAGCTTTGCCGGTGAAGTATTAGAGGATAAAGCCATGGCTGAAATAAATCGCGCTTCTTTATTTGGCAAGCTCAACAGTCTGGGCTATAAGGCTATTGAGAGTGCGACAGTTTTCTGCAAGCTGCGCGGCAACCCTTACGTGGAACTCGTGCACTGGCTGTACCAGATTCTCAAGCTGCCCGATTCCGACCTTCACCGCATCATACGGCACTTCGAGATAGATGCCTCCAGACTGGCCAAGGACATGACGGAGGAACTGGACCGGCTGCCGCGAGGCTCTACGTCGATTTCTGATCTGTCGCCTCATCTCGAAGAGGCGGTCGAACGCGGATGGGTCTATGGCAGCCTTCTGTTCGGACAGTTACAGGTTCGCACGGGTCATTTGACAGTTGGCATCCTGAAGACCGCCGGCCTGAAGAACGTGCTTCTTCGCATCTCAAAAGAATTCAGCAAGATCAAGCTCGAGCAGTTGACGGACAATTTCGCAAAAATCGTAGGCGGCTCACCGGAGGATTCTCTGCCGGCAACCGACGGGACCTCTCTCAGGGCCGAGGCCCAAGCCGGTCAAGGCGGCGAGATGGCACCGGCGGCCATGGGCAAACAGGAAGCGCTGTCGAGGTTCTCGGTGGATCTTACGGAAAAGGCGCGAAGCGGAGGGATGGATCCGATTGTTGGGCGCGATGAGGAAATCCGGCAGATAATCGATATTCTCATGCGCCGCCGGCAAAACAATCCGATCTTGACCGGTGAAGCGGGGGTGGGCAAGACGGCAGTCGTCGAGGGTTTCGCCCAGAGGATCGCTGCAGGCGACGTGCCACCGTCACTCAAGGACGTATCAGTCAGGGTGTTGGACGTGGGTCTGCTTCAGGCCGGCGCCAGTATGAAAGGTGAATTCGAGAATCGGCTGCGGCAAGTCATAGAAGAAGTACAAAGCTCTCCTAAACCTATCATTCTATTCATAGACGAAGCGCACACGCTCATCGGGGCCGGCGGGACCGCCGGGACCGGCGACGCGGCAAACCTGCTCAAGCCAGCGCTGGCCCGCGGCACATTGCGGACCATTGCAGCAACTACCTGGGCTGAGTACAAACGATATATTGAGAAGGACCCCGCACTGACCCGCAGGTTCCAGGTCGTCAAGGTTGACGAGCCTGAAGAGGAGAAAACGCTGAACATGATGCGGGCCTTGGCTTCAAACCTGGAGAAGCATCATCGCGTTCAGATCCTTGACGAGGCATTAGACGCAGCGGTCCGCCTCTCGCACCGGTACATACCCGAGCGCCAACTGCCGGATAAGGCGGTCAGCCTGACCGACACCGCGTGCGCACGAGTGGCCATAAGCCAGCACGCGGTGCCCCCGGAGCTGGATGACTGCCGCCGCCGAATCGAAGCATTGGAAACCGAACTGGGAATCATCGGCAGAGAAACAGCCACAGGCGTGGAACACACGGCTCGCCAGTGCGAGGTCACCGAGAATCTCAAAGCCGAGCGTGAAAGAGCGGGCAAGCTCAAAGAACGCTGGTCAAAAGAAAAGAAGCTGGTCGATGCCATCCTGGAGATTCGGGCAAAATTGCGCCAGACCCCAGAGGGCACCATTGAACAGGCAAGAGACGCCGAAAAGGTCACTACCGGCACCAAAGAACAAGCCGACAAGCCCGCTGAAGCCGGCAAGAGCGAGGCCACCGGGGTCGGTGCCGAAGAAGCAGATGCCGCCGGCCAAGTCAACAGGCAAGAGCTGCTCGAGCAGCTCAAATCGCTCCAAGAGCAGCTCAGCAACCTGCAGGGGCAAAGGCCGCTGATTCTTCCATGCGTCGATGTGCAGGCCGTCAGCTCGGTAGTTGCCGATTGGACGGGGGTTCCGGTCGGCGGCATGGTCAAAGATGATATTGAAGCAGTACTGCGTTTGGAGGACAAGCTGCGAGCACGCGTCATAGGCCAGGACCAGGCCCTGGCCGCCATTGCCAAGCGGATCAGGACGTCCCGTGCCCGCATAGAGAATCCGAACCGGCCGATCGCAGTGATGTTCCTGGTCGGGCCCAGCGGCGTGGGTAAGACAGAAACGGCGATAGCCTTGGCCGAGGCGCTCTACGGAGGGGAGAGTAATCTGATCACCATCAATATGAGTGAGTTCCAGGAAGCCCATACGGTTTCCACACTCAAAGGCTCGCCACCGGGATACGTGGGCTACGGCGAAGGGGGCGTCCTGACCGAGGCGGTGCGACGCCGCCCGTACAGTATTGTCCTGCTTGACGAGGTCGAGAAGGCGCACCGCGACGTCCACGAGATATTCTTCCAGGTATTCGACAAGGGCCAAATGGAAGATGCCGAAGGCCGCCTGATCGACTTTAAGAATACGATCATTCTACTGACGAGCAACGTTGGTACCGACCTGGTTATGGATATGTGCAAAGACCCCAAGTTGATGCCCCAGCCTGATGCGATGTGTAAGGCGCTTCGTCAGCCTCTGCTGAAGGTCTTTCCGGCAGCTCTTCTAGGCCGGCTTGTTGTCGTGCCCTATTACCCGATCAACGATGAAACACTGGGACTTATTATCCGCCTGCAGTTGGACCGCATCGGCCGCCGCACGCGGGAGAACCACAAGATACCGTTCAACTACGACAACGAAGTTGTGAACCTTATTGCCAGCCGGTGCACGGAAGTCGAAAGCGGTGCCAGGATGGTCGATGCGATTCTGACCAATACTCTGCTTCCGGAAATTGGCCAGGAGCTGTTGACGCGGCTCATGGAAGGTAAAACGGCCAAACGCGTCCAGGTGGCAGTCAAAGACAGCGATTTCACTTACTTATTCGATTGAGACGCACGGCCGGCGGACAAAGAAGATAATGGGCGGAAAATCGAGCATTGAGCGTAAGTCAGAGGCCAAAAACAGATGACAAAGAGGTGAAATTGCGGCATGGCAGAGAAACCGACGCAGGAGAACAGGGAGCTGGCGATCAGTACTCCGTTGGGCGAGGACGTGCTCTTGATAAGGAGCATGTCGGGCACCGAGCGGCTCGGCCAGCCGTTCGAGTATCAACTGGAGCTATCCAGCGAAGACTATGAGATAGAGGCGACCAAGATCGTCGGCCAAAACGTGACCGTTCGCCTCGATCTGTTTGCAGGCAAGACCCGCTACTTCAATGGCTTCGTGAGCCGCTTCACCCAGCTATCAGCGGGCGGGCAGCAGGCTCGCTACCAGGCGACGGTCGTGCCCTGGCTGTGGTTTCTGACCCGCACGGCCGATTGCCGCATCTTTCAGGAAATGACGGTGCCTGACATAATAAAGACAGTCTTTCGCGATCGCGGGTTCACGGACTTCCAGGACAACCTCAGCGGCACCTATCGCACCTGGGAATATTGTGTGCAGTACCGGGAAACCGACTTCAATTTTGTCAGCCG
>CAZPJZ010000057.1:0-9880 GCA_964586995.1 uncultured Pirellulales bacterium
GTGCCGAAGTACACGTTGTGCTTGGCCGCTTCCTCGCCCGCCGACCAGCGCAGAGTAGGAGTATCCTTGATATCCACTGCACCATTAGGCGGATTGGGCCTGCTGGCCTTCAGCGGAAGCGACAACGGCCCTGCCGGAATGACCTGCCTGGGCAGGGACGGGCTTTGCCAGTAAAGTTGCGCCACCGCACTTCCCGTGTTCTCGTAGTACTCCATTACTATGGCGTAGCTAGTGCCGGCAACAAGTTCGATCGGCGAGCTTGAGTTCTCGGTACGACTGTGGTCGGTCCAGTTGCTTATAATCAGCCGACCGTCCAAATACAGCCGCACGCCGTCATCGCTGCCAGTTGTAAAGATGAACGGCTCAGAGAATGGCGCTTCCAGTTCGCCTATCCATCTGACTGAGAATTGATCCGCACCAACTGCCGGGTCCGGCGCAGCAGCAGCCCAGTTAAAGTTGATGCCGCTGTCCACGCGGGTCAGGACCGCAGCACCGGTTAGATTCGGGTTGTTGTAGTACTCGCCCCTGATGCCTGCATTAGGACCTATGGTCGTAAACCGCCAGACCTCGCCCGGCCGCTTACCACCGACGGCATCATATTCATCGATTCGCCAGTAGTAAGTGGTATCCATCTGCAAAACTCCGGGATCATAGGTTGCAAGCGGCTGTTTGCCTTTGGACGTGCCTCCTGTACCGTTAGCCACATCGGTTTGGCTCGTACCGAAGTACACATCGTGCGAGATGCCACCCATCCCTGCAAGCCAGCTAAGCTTGGCATCGGTCGCCACCCACTTGGCTCCATCCTGCGGATTGGAACCAAAAGCAGTCAATGGAGCGGTCGTGAAGCTCCAGACATCGCCCGTGTGGATGGTGACACCGTCAGCCTCAACCTCATCGATCCGCCAGTAATAGGTCGTCCTCGGAGTAAGACCCGGCGTATGCCAGTACATGGTATAGCCCAGAGGCTGCCGCGTGATGAATTCGCCCGGCCCCGGCGTGGGATTGGTACCAACGTACACATCGTGAAAAACCGCTATGGCCCCAGGTTTCCACTGCAGCAGCGCTCCGGTCACTCCCTCAGCCCCGTCAGGCGGGTCAGGACTATGGGCTTTTAGCCGCGGCGTAGGCTTAAACTCAAAAAGCTCCTTGATGTCACCTGCCGACAGAGCTCGGCTGTATATGCGGACATCGTCAATAGCGCCCAGCCATCCACAATTGCTGCAATCATTGCGGTTGCCAATCCGCACTGTTCTGCCATTGTTGCTGAATTGGCTGGCCGGAACATTAGACGTGTTAATAGCCCTCAGTTCGCCGTTCACGTACAACTCCATGGCCTGGGCCGGCCTGAACACTCCGGCCATGTGAACCCATTTGTCGGGCGATAAAGGAGCTTGGTCGCCGAGGCTTACATTGGTGGCTCCATTATCGGTGCCAATCTGGAATGTAGCGGGGTTTTGCACGCCGCCGCTACTGGCCTCAATGTTCAAAGACCAAGACCTGCGTCCTGCTCCGCCAGCTTTGGCGAAGATTCGAGCATTATTGGTGTTGGCACTATTCAGAAACACCCATGCCGCCAGCGTCATCTCGCCGGTAAGCCGAAGCTCGGGCGGGTCGCCAATATCCACATAGGCATCGGATGTGCCGGGAAACAGCAAGGCAGAGTCTGCATAGCCAAATCTGTCTGGCGTCACCGTCACATTGCCGTTAATTGTCCCATCAAGACCGCTGGGGCTTGCATCGGCAGCATCTCCATTCAGTGGCCAGTGGCCCACCAAGCCAGACTCAATATCCGCATTCGCCCCACCTACGCTAAAGGTGATGAGCAAGAACCAGTGAAAGAGTTTCTTAAGCATCATGATCCTCCTTCGAAAAGCATCTGCATAACACCATTTGTCGCCTACCAAAACTGGGTCGGGGAACAAGACCGCCCCGATCGCAGCAAACCGCCTGGGTACCTATCCGTAGGTCCTGCCAGCCTCATCCACGTATAGAACTCCTTTGGCGTGCTTTATTACCTTGATGGCTTTGGGCACATCCTTCAGCTTCGGGACTTTGAATAGCTGGCCGCAAGACCGGCACCTGACCCGCTTGTCCGCTGCACTACCGCCTAAGATCCAATTATTGCCACAGCTTGGGCATTGGGCGATAATACGCATCGGTAGCCCCTTACCGCAAAGAATATCGGCTGCTCCAGCTACCAGCCGTTCCGAAACTTACGGGAAATATTTTAGCCACGGAACTGAGAATTGTCAACCAAAAACGCACCGGCTGTCCTATAATATCGTCCTTTCGTGGTCACTATTGCGACAGTTATAATAGCCACCGGCTCTGTGAAGTCTGCCGGCGAGGTTTTGCTTGATTCAGTTCTGCAAATCTGGTAGTATAACGGCAACCCCGGGGGCGTTAATGACAAAGCCAACACCATGTATCTTCGGTGATTCTTTTCGTCTGGCTGACACCCAGGCTCGATTAGCCGGTGCCGGTCAACGGGGCCACGCGCCGCACGAGAAAGACGGTGTCATCACTGTAGCCGTCCGGGTCAGATACGGCCATAATTCAATGCCCAATGGTGTGCGGTGGCACGTGCCGACACCGCCCCCGAATGACGATCTCACGGGCCAAATCGTTGATTTTTATGCCTGAAACTGAGGTTTGCGGTCTCGGCAAAAGAGCTTCTCAATTCAAAACGGCGAGGCATGAGTACCTGTGGGGGTGCCAAGTGTACGCATTTCCTCGCCGTAGTCAAAAAAACCCGTCCGGGTTTCATGTTTGACCGTCCTTGGTCGCCGTTTCAGCCAAAAGTACCTGCCTTGTAACCTCTAAATGCCAAATCTCATGATGTTTTCGGCCGCAGCCCGGATGTTTTCCGGACTTTCCAGCCGTCCAGAGAGCAACAGTTCGCGTGCACGCTGAATAGCATCGCCGTCGGCTTGCGACACATGTATCGCCTTGTCAACCAAAGAGGCATAACTAACCCGTACGGAAATATCCACATCATTATTTGGGAGAGCTTTCGGAGAGTCGAATTGTCTCGAAGATAGTTTTGCCGGAAAGTCTTGAATTTGATGCGCCTCTATCTTATCTATCATTACGTACTTTCTCCCGATTTCTTGGTCTATAATCCTTTTCGTTTGTTTTTTGCGAAACTTGACGTCTTTTGCTGAATTTTCATTGTTTCTCGGTTCACGGTCGAGCTCAAAGGTCCGACGCGCCTCTTGCCTCACCTTCGAGGCTGCAAAGTCTCGGCTACCTCGTACGCCACGAATTTAACAAACTTTAGCGAGCTGACGGCGACCAACTGCTGGCTCAGAGCAGCAGAATCCGAGCGCATCTCACGCTGCAGATAGCTTCTTATCCGACGTTCGGTGGCTTTGTCGGCTGCGTCCCAGACCTGCTCAAGGCCCCAGAGCAGATCCCCATCCTTCAAGTCTATAAGCTTCATACGAAGTCCAATAGCCAGATGGGGGTAGGGCTGATATTCAGTAATAGTCCCAATCAATATGGCATCGCACTTTAGCGCCTTACGGGTCGCCAACAGTTGTTCAAGGTTATAGTGGGACTGCCGGTCCATCTGCAGACTCCGCCACGACGGGTCTTGCCGAGACACGACAGTCAGCCCGAAAATCTGTTTCTTCTGCAGGGCCAGAAAAAGCGCTTCGGTCACATCGGTGGAGATTTGCGGATGGCTCGAATCGCTGCTCATTTCAACAAGAGCCACCCTGCCAACCACAGACAGGTCTCTGTCCGGATTCAGATAGAAGCCGTGCAGCTTCGACACACCGGACGTCCGCAGTTGACAGCCTGACAGAACGACCGACACCAACAACAGCAGTCGTGCCCTATCAGTTAAACCCCGAACCAGGCGTAATGAACACCAGATCGGCCAACATGACAATACGGTCGTTGAACTATCCATTTGGCTCTACCAGTTCCGAAGTTCCCTGTGATTTGGCCTGCCCCGCTCCACGCGGAGACGTTGTGGTGCTAGCCGCGTCCTCAGCACCGTCCGCTTGAACCGACACTGCAGCAACCTCTCCGCCCAGAATCTTGAGTATTCTAAGTAGTGCTTCAAGCTGGGCCACTTCCGCCTCCCGCATTTCATCCCGGAATCCCAAGACATCCGCTTTCCAGTTGTTCAGCTCAATGCGCATGTCGACCAGAAGGTCATTGGCCTCATCCAGTTCTTTTCGCGCCTGTTTCAATTCGGTCTCAAGAGTAGTCACCTGGTCTTTGCACTGCTGGTTCTCGGCCATGAGACCGCGGTTTTTCTTCTCGAGTTCAGCGACCTGCTTGGAAAGCTCGGCGTGCTTCTCCAGCAATGCCACAGCGGACTCCACGGCCGTTCGGCTTTGAGGGGCAGCATCTTCAAATCTTCTCGCAACCGAGCCACCCTGTCGGTCACCAGAGGCCCCTGTGCCGCCACTGAGTGCAGCATCTGAGGAAATTGTGCTGACCTGTTCTTGCGGAACCGAACAGCCTGACAGCAGCACCGTCAACGATAAGGGAATCAAAAGAGACCCGATCTTTCCACCAGCTTGCATGGTATTTCTCCTATTGCTTGCCACGTACATCATATTCACACTTTAGATATGCTCTGGCACCGCACGCACAGACTACCTCTATGACGGCGAACTCGGGATGATTCTCCACGATGCGCACCTGTTGCGCCGCTGAGCCACTGCTTCTATTGCCCCGCTCGTTAGCCGTGACCTGAGCGGCACCGACCCTGACCGTGCCTTCCAGCTTAACCTCGTCACTTCTGAGAATATGCCCTGCCGTCTTCTGCATCTGTTATTCTGATTCTCTAACGTTCTGATCCGGCCTGAGACATCGACTCAGGCACAGTAATCGATCGAGTGGTGGTCGTTGCCGTCATCGCCCAACTTAGCGCCGCCATTTTCTCCGTTCAACGCGCCGTCCGGTTCTTCATCGGTTTTTTTTTGCTGCTGCGGCAAATGATACCGGCGTTTTCTTTCCTCACGCCGCCTTGCAGGTGTCAGGCCGGGGATATTCGGCAAGCCTTCCACCGGCTTTATCATGTTATAGTCACTATCTAACATCTCTCCATCGCCTCAATTGTGTGGACAAATTGAACAAAGCACTGGCGTGCAATTGGCTGACACGCGATTCGGTGACTCTCAGGAGCTGGCCTATCTGTCTCATCGTCAGATGCTGCTGGTAATACAGCAAGATGATCTGCCGCCGCTTTTGGTCCAGATTCTGGATGGCCTCGTGAAGCTTACCCACAAGCTCGGCTCTTTCAAGCTGCTTGTCAGGTGTGGCGGTATCAGCCACAGCCAAAAAATCGCCCAGCGCGGGCTGCTCCTCGCTCAAGCTATCGATGGAGACAAAGTGCTGGGCCCGGGCGTTCTCGAACAGCTCATATACCTGGTCAATAGTCATTCCGAGCTTTTCGGCCAGCTCGTCATCGGTAGGGGTGGCGCCGGTCTGCTCGGTGATTTTACGGCTGAGCTCCAGCGCACTTCGGATCTGCCTGCTGAGACCGGCCGGCAATAAGGATGCGCCCCTCAGCTCGTCCAGAATCGCACCCTTGACCCGAATGTAGGCATACGTGGTGAATTCGGCCTGGTGAGACACGTCGAAATCCCGAGCCGCCTTGACCAACCCTACCGTGCCCGCTGAGACCAAATCTTCAAACGATAACGGCGGCTTCAGATAGGTCACGGCCCGGTGAGCTATCTTGTGAACCATGGGCAGGAACTGCATTATCCGCGCCTCGTCAAGCGATTGGTTCTTCTGGCCCGAGTAGGCACGCAGGGCGGCAGCTTTCAGCCCTGTCGCCGGCGGGCAGGCCTCCGCCTTTGCGGCGGTGACGTCATTGCTGCGAAAGCAGGAATTGCCCCCGGCGCAGGTCGAGTGGGGCATTTGCACGGGGCTATCCTCGACAAGCTGCTGCCCAGCTTCTGCCGAGCGGCCTGAGTGACAGATTCTCTCAGTCTTTACCGCCACCGCGCGTCTCCTTTTGTTCTGACTCGGCTTCTCGTGAAGCGTGATTGGCTTGGCTCGAAATCATGGCGCCGATCAAGATCATGTTAATGGCTTTGACGGCCAAGCTGGCCGCTATATACGCAACCACCGCTCCTACCAGAGCCCGCTTACAGCAGGTAAACAGCGACAGACCACTGATCCAACTGATAAAGCTCATACCAAAATAACTGATCACGCCCACCGTGACCGCTATGTACCGGGCATTCAAGGGCATATTTGTCTTCCCCTATTTCGTGGCCCGCGCCTTGCCTGCCGGACAGCCGACGGGCAAAAACAGCAATAGACTGGGTAATCCATCTTAAGCTCCCGCCATCAAAGCAGGGCTAAACGGCTGGGTTGCCCCAGACGAAGGTACTGTGCCCACTTCGTCCATCCCGGCCGATTCAACCGACTGCACCGCTATGGCTTCCATCGGCTCTATTTCAGTGCCAAGCACAATCTCGTCGTAGGCCAGAACCGGCAGGGTCGGAACGGTTCGTGACAGCATGACCGATAGCGGAGAACGCAACCTGGAATCGCACAACAGAACCACCTTGTCTTTGGCTGTATCCATAGCGGCTTTCCAGGCCTGGGCAATTTTTCTGCTCATCTCCATTACCACCTCGGTCGGTAAAGCCAACGTAACTTCGCCTCCTTCTTGCCGCATAGTCGAAACTATCTGGTGCTCAAAAGCGGGGTCCAATGTTATGGCCGAGATTTTGCGGCCTTCGTCCCTATACTGCTCGGTAATCGTTCTGCGCAGCGATTTTCTAACAATTTCCGTCAGCGCAGTAGGATTTTTGGTTTTCACGGCATTCTCGGCCAGGCACTCCAATATGGTCGTCAATTCACGAATCGGTACGCCATCCTTTAAGAGATTCCTGAGCACGCGCTGAAGCAGGCCGATAGGAACCTGGCCATCGGCGCCAACAACCTCTCCGACCAATGACGGCTGATTTTTACGGAGTCGATCAACAAGAAGTTGGACATCCTCGCGGGTCAGCAGCTCATCGGCGTGCTTCTTCAGTGTTTCGGATAGATGCGTAATGAAGACGGACTCAGCATCAATGACGGTGTATCCGCGCAGTTCGGCCTTTTCCTTGTTGTCAGTGCTAATCCACAAGGCAGGCAGCCCATAGACCGGTTCGGCGGTTTCCATGCCCTCTACTCTTTCCTGGACCGTACCTGCGTCCATAGCCAGATACATCCCTGGCTCTAATCGTCCCTTTGCCACTGGCAGGTCCGCAAGTCTTATCTCGTACGCGTTTGGCTCGAGAGTGAGATTGTCTCGCAGGCGTACTAACGGGACAATGATGCCGAGTTGCTGGGCGAAGCTCCGCCGCAGTGCCCCGATGCGTTCAAAGATGGTGTTTTCTTTACGCGGGTCGACCATACTGATCAGTCGCACCCCCACGTTCACGGAGATTCTGTCCACATCCAGAAGTTCCTCGACCGGCTCTTTGTCGCGCTTCTCCTTGGCGGGGGTCAGCCGTTTCTGTCGCAGCTTTTCAGATTGAGCTGTTATCCGCCCCAGCACTGCCGTGCCGACGGCCAGAATTGCAAAGGGCGCCTTTGGCAGGCCGGGTACTAACGACATCGAAGCGATGATGCAGGCCGCTATCATGAGCGGCTGGCTGCTCCGCAGAAACTGCCGGGAAAAGTCTTGGCTGATACTGCGGCTGGATGAGATTTTGGTAACCAGAAAGCCCGAACTTATGGAGATTATTACCGATGGTATCTGGCTGACAAGACCATCGCCGATGGAAAGAATGGAATAAGTCTTGATCGCGGTGGCAACGGTCATGCCGCGTGAGTAACCCATCGCTATGCCGCCGATAATGTTGACGGCGGTAATAATTAGGCCCGCCTTGGCGTCACCGCGAATGAATTTGCTGGCACCATCCATGGCGCCATAGAACTCGCTCTCCTTGACGATTTTTGCTCTGCGTTCGTTGGCCTGGGCCTCGGTAATAACTCCTGCGTTCAGGTCGGCATCAATAGCCATCTGCTTGCCGGGCATGGCATCGAGGGTAAACCTCGCAGAGACTTCGCTGATTCGCTCGGCTCCTTTGGTGATGACTATGAACTGAATTACCACCAGGATCAGGAAGATGACCAGGCCGACGACGAAACTGCCGCCGGCTACAAAACCGCCGAAGGTCTCGATGATCTTGCCGGCGTCGGCCTGCAGAAGTATGAGTCTGGTGGACGCCACGTTAAGCGAGAGACGAAATAGCGTCACAAAAAGCAGCAGGGAGGGGAAGGTCGATAGCTCAAGGGCTTCTCTGGCCGAGAGTGTGATAATTAGAACGGCCACGGCCAACGAAATGCTGCACGCCAGAAGCATGTCCAGCAAAGCTGTCGGCAGAGGAATCAATAGGGTAGCCAGAATCGTCACCAGCCCCATAGCCAAGATGACATTGCTGTGCGCAGCCAGAGGTGTTTCGACCGGGTTGTCACTTGTTCCCATAGACAACCTTGTGCCCGGCGATGGTGAAGATGTCGATTTTCGCTTGACTGCCACTATGAGTCCCTCTGTAAGACGGCTCGGCCCTTAAGAGCGAGTTAGTTCCCAGGCGTTTGGCCAGCGGCATTGGCGCCCATGATCTGTCTTATTCTGACGGCGAACTGGCCGTCCACTACCACCACGTCCCCTGCTGCAAACTTGGCGTCCTTTAAAAACAAATCAGCCGGCTCGTCAATCGGTTTGTTGAGCTTCAGTACCGAGCCGGGCCCAAGCTGTAACAGCCGGCGGACCGGTATCTCTGCCCGGCCGATAGAGACAGTGACAGGCACGCTCATGTCGAGCAAGATGTCGAACTTGCTGCCCGAACCGGCAGCTTCTGTGCCGGTCGCTTCAGGAAATTCGACCGACTGTGCCTGCTTTTTGGCATCTGCCTGAGAAGCACTACCTTCTTGGGTCTGTTTTTCGCTGACTTTTTCCGGCGCGGCTTTAGCTGTTTTCGCCATATTTCCATTCCCTATTGATTATGAGCCCTGTATACAAACGTCCTCTACGCACCAAGAGCTGGATTCACATTCTGCGCGTTGCAACAGACGGATTCGGTAACAACGACAGCGTACTGCCCAGATGACTGGGCGGTACGCCCGCGGAAAAATGTTCGCCCACCCATTCTCAGCTCAACCGGCTCGTCAATGGCCTTATCAAGTAACAGTATGTCCCCGGGCTGGAGACTCATTGATTCTGCGAAGGTCAGCACAGTGCTGGCGAAGTGAGCCGTGATCGTAACGGGCATCTGCCCCAGATGTTCGATGATCGCCCTTGAGGTATCCTCATTTGACGATGGACGGCCGCTCTCCAACATGCCGCCTGTGACAGATGCGAGCTGGCTACAGGGTACTACCATGTACGCTTCGCAGCCTTTCTCCGAACCGTTCTTCTGGGCGGCAAAAGCAACCTTGTACAATACTTCCATCTCGGGCAGCTCAACGGGCAACTCACCCCTGACGATGGTTCCGGCCAATTCGAAATCGGGCAAGTGACGTAGGCAGGCGGAAAGGGCGGCCACAATGAATCTGCCGATGTCCAGCAAAAACGATTCTTCCAGGTTCGACAGATGCTCGGCCGCCTCTTTTTCAGATTCGGAGCCGCCCAATAATTGTGTCACCAAGCTAACCGCCGTCTGCTCAGGAACAGTCAGAAAACCGCACGTTTGGTCCCGGCCGGCACTAAAAGCCAGATAATAATCCCCTTGTTCGCCGCTTAAAATCTGCTCGAAAAAGTTACCGGCAAAATGCTGTGTGGTCGACGTGATCTTGACGTCAAACGGACACTTGTAGAGTTGAGCGAATTTTTCAGCCAGTACTTCGGTCAGTTCTTCTTTGAAGCTGTCCAGGCTTCGGAGCTGTTCGCGGGTAAAGTAATGAGGCT
>CAZPJZ010000058.1:0-9851 GCA_964586995.1 uncultured Pirellulales bacterium
ACAGAGTGGCCATATTGGCCGGCGGAACCGGAAATCCCTTCTTTACTACCGATACCTGTGCCGCCTTGCGGGCCTCGGAACTGGACGTAGAACTGCTGATTAAAGCGACAAAGGTCGAGGGCGTCTACAGCGAGGACCCGCAGAAAAATCCAAACGCACAGCTTTTTGAAAAACTGTCTTACGAAGAGATCCTGACCAAGAACCTCAGAATCATAGACCATGCGGCAGTGACTCTCTGCCGGGACAATAATATTCCTATTGTCGTGTTGAATATTTTCAAAAAGGGCAACATAACCAAAGCTATTTCCGGCGAGCAAGTCGGCACGCTGATTTGCTGAGAGCTTTGAGCGTGGAGATCGCAGATGCCTGCAAAAGCGATACTCTCGGATAGTAAATCCAAGATGGAAAAGGCCGTTGAAGTCCTGCACGATGAGCTCAAGACGCTTCGGACGGGGCGGGCGTCGACCGGCCTAGTCGAAAACATAAAGGTCGAGTACTACGGGGCGCCGACGCCGTTAAAACAGTTGGCTACTCTGGCGACCCCACAGGCGGATATGATTGTGATTAAGCCGTTTGATCCCGCTTCGCTTAAGGAAATCGAAAAGGCAATCAAGAGCAGTGACTTGAGCATCGCGCCGGTGGTGGACGGCAAATTCATAAGGCTGAACGTGCCGCCGCTTAGCGAGGAAAGAAGAAGACAGTTGGTTGGCCAGGCCAAACAGATGGGCGAACAGGTTAAAGTCGGCATTCGTAACATCCGAAGAGACGCAAACAAGCAGCTCGAAAAGCAGCAAAAGGACAAGCTGATCACGGAAGATGACCTGGATAAGGGCCGAAAAGAAATCGATGATGTCACCAAGGAATACACCGACCGGGTCGACTCGATGATCAAGCACAAATCGGATGAAATCATGCTCGACTGACCGGGGCCAAATCGCTGTAAAAGAACCCCCAAATGAATTCGGGGGCTAAATATTTGGCCCCGCAATTTATTGCGGGGTTTTTTACGATTGTTACGGGGGATAAAACAATGCGAGATAAAGAGAACCTCAAAACCAAGCCGGAGCGCAAAAGTACCGTCCGCGTACTCAAATGGGTCTTGGTGCTTGCGGCTGTTCTGATCGTGTTGGTGTTCCTGTTGCTGCCGGTGCTGCTATCCAGCGAAGCAGCTCGCAAGGTGATACTGGCCAGAATCAACAAGTCTATCCCGGGTCGAACTGATTTTGCCGACCTGTCGATAGGCTGGTCTAAAGGCATCAAGGTTACGGATTTCACTTTTGACGATCTTTTCGGCCAGACTTCAGTGCAGGTAAAGCAAATCACTACAAAGCCACATTACGGCTCCGTCTTAATGGGTAGTTTGTCCTTTGGCCAAACAACGATTGACCAGCCCAGAGTAAGCTTAAATCTCATGGCACAACCTGCGGCCGGGGATGAGCGTATTGGTGAATCGCAGCCGAGTTCTTTGAAAGCTGCGAACATAGCCCTCGTCATGGATGTTGTTGTTAATGACGGCAGCGTGAAGGTGACAGACTCCAAAGCCAGGACGGTTGAGCTTGCGCGGATAAACTCGCAGGTCAGTTTGAAGCCGCCCACGCAGCGCAGCAGCTTCAATATAGACATGGTGGTGGCGGGTGCGGGCAAAGAATCGGCAATCAAGGCCCTCGGACAAGTCCAGCCCGGCGGCGGCAAGGGCTGGACACTGAAAGGTACCACCGGTGATCTGACCATAGAGGTCAATGATTTGGACCTCGAATCTCTGGGGCCGATCCTCGAATTGGCCAAGGTCCAAATTCAAGCCAAGGGTCTGGTTTCCGCCGATGTGAATGCCGTAGTCAAGGATGGGAGCGTTGAGAATTTGAGCGGCAGCATAAAGGCCGCGAGTTTAGACATAACCGGCCCGCAGCTAAAAGGCGACCGGTTGACGACCAGCCTGTTGGCCGTTGCCATAAGATTGCAGGGCAAACCAGGATTGATAGACATTGGGCAGTTCCAGGTGGATGCTGACTGGCTCGATGCGACAGCCCGCGGAATGGTGCCCACCACGTTGCGGTCGTGGACCGACCTGTTGACGGCCAAGTCGGATTTCACCTTAAATGCCGATTTCAAACTCAAGGTCGACCAGATACTGTCACAGATGCCGCGTACGTTCGGCCTCAAGGAAGGAATGCAGGTTACGTCAGGCACGCTGAGTGGAACCATTCGGGCAGATCGCGGGAAACTGACCGGACAGGCGAGTCTGACTGGACTGGCCGGTACCGTCGAGGACAAGAAGCTCGCCCTGTCGGAACCGGTAACCGCCAAGCTTCAGATGACTGCTGAGAAGGAAAAGATAAACTTTGAAGCGCTCAATGTCTCAGCCGCATTTGCCAAAATCAACGCCGCGGGCACTCTTGAGCAGCTCAAATATGATGGCCAGGTCGATCTGGCAAAACTCCAAGCTGAGTTAGGGCAGTTCGCAAATCTGGGTGCGTACCAGTTGGCAGGCGAGCTTTTCAACAAGGGACAAATCTCCGTCGTTAAAGATAAGATCGCGGTTGTCGGCTCTTCGCAGGCAAAGAATCTTGCCGTTAGCTCAGATAAGGGCGTCAGCGCCGCCGAGCCGTTAGCCGATGTAACTTTCGCAGTTAACATCGACAGGCCGAGCAATATCCTCGCCATCGATTCGATAAAGGTAAGCGCCGGCCTTGGGCAGTTGAGCATAAAAGATGCCGTGGTGCCGCTGAGCGATAAAGCCGCCAAGCCTATGAAGCTGGCGGTTTCTGCCGGCAATGTTGACCTGCAAAAAGTCCAGCCGTTTGCGGTGCTGTTCGCATCTTTGCCGCAGGACATGCAATTGGCGGGCATCGTTGAATCCAAAGTCCAGGTCACTTCCGAAAAAGACAGTTACAAGATCACCACTGATGCCACAAAGATCGCGAATCTCAAGCTCGTCTGGCCCGAGAAAAAGCCGTTTGAGCAGAAGGAAGTTCTTCTTACCTTCGATGCTGAAATTAATCCGAGGGAGAAGGGCATAAGTGTTAAGAAACTGCAGTTGGATAGTCCCCAAATCAAGATCAAGAAAGGCGAATTCGAGAAGACCGACAATAGCGGCAAGACAAAATTGCAGGCCCAGCTCGAGTGTGAATACGATTGGTCCGCCGTGAGTGCGGCGGTTTCCGGTTTTTTGCCGCAGGGCTTTGAGCTAGCCGGACAAAGAAAGTCCGATGTCGTTTTCTCCAGTGAATACCCTGTGGGCAAAGCAGACCAGTTGCTTGCGCATCTGGACGCCAAGACCAAGCTCGGCTTCGACCGGGCCGCGTATCTCGGATTGACTTTTGGCCCTACGGAGGTGGACGTTAAAGTCGAAGATGGTTTGTTGAGCATCGCACCGTTTGCCGCCAAGGTTAACAATGGTCAACTGAATTTTGCCGGCCAGGCCGATTTCAAAAAAAAGCCTGCAATACTGACGACGCCCGGCCGCATCCAGGTCGCCAAGGACATCCAGATAAACAAAGAAACTACAGAGAAGCTCTTGATGTATGTCAATCCTATTTTTGCCAACGCGGTTAATGTCAGCGGAGCGGCCAATTTTGACTGCGAGAGGCTTGCCATCCCGCTTGCCGGCGGTACCGAGAAAGAGATTGAAGTAATCGGCACTATCTCGATGAGCAATGTGCGCTTGGAGGCTTCGGATTTGCTTGGACAGATTCTCTCTGTGGCCGGCGGCGGCCCTCGCGGGCAGGTCCTTACCATTCATCCGACGAGATTTATCCTGCAGGATGGATTATTAAGATATGACGATATGCAGGTGGACGTGGGCGATAATCCGGTTAATTTCAAAGGCGTTATCGGGCTGGATAAAAGCCTGGATATGACCGTCACTTTGCCATACACCGCGGAGGGCAGAACTGTTAGGGTCGGTAAAGACACTGCCGGCCAAAGGATATCCGTGTCCCTTAAGGGAACGATCCTGAAACCGGAGCTCGATGTGGCCAAGCTTCTTGACGACCAGTTGAAGAAGCAATTGCTGCAAGGGCTGGAGCGGATACTGCGGTGACTGGTGAAAAAATTGAAGTTGGACATATATTATTTCAGCAAACCCAGCCTCCACAGGACGCCTAACGGCGGAGGATTTGCTCAAATAATGGGGACAGGTGTCCTGGGGCTGGTTCTTGACGGGTTGAAAAGCAAAAAGGCTGCCGCATTTTTACTTTTCAAAGTATGCCCAAATTCGATTTTTTCCAGAACTCATCATGGACCTGTTTGGTTGCGGCAAGGCAGGGTCCAATTTAGCCCTGTCATCTGTGGGCAGGGCTGCTCCCGGCACAGGTCCGGGGGCTAACCGGCCGGCGGGCTGACCGCCGGTTCAGGGGTGCTGTCATGCTTGAAAAATTCTTGTCCACACCCACCGCGCAACTGGGTAAAGCCGGTCGCTTTGCCGTTTTTCAGATCAAGTTATGGTCGCACTGCGTCAGGCTCTTGAAAGTAAACCGTGCCGGCCAGCAGGCTGCCGCTCTATCGTATCATACGATCTTTGGCGTTGTTCCGCTGGCAATTGTAATACTTCTGATATTTCAATTATTTCCTAAACATAAAGATGTCGCCGATAAGGTCAAAGCTCTGGTGTACGCGCAGCTTCATCTGACTACTATCGAATATCATCCCGATCCGCAGAATCCCGACCAGAGAATAATGCTCACGACATATCTGGATGATTTGGTCGGCGATTTTTTCAAGGGCGTGGATACCGGCTCGATTACTCTTATTAGCACCGTATTTGTCATTTGGGCGGCGATATCACTGCTGTCAACCATCGAAAGGGCGTTCAATAACATCTGGCATGTCCCCAGAGGCAGAAATCCGCTGCACCGGATCATCAATTACTGGGCGGTTTTGACCCTCGGGCCTTTGTTCTTAGGCGTTGGAATCTACGTCATCACACAATACACTGCTTCGGTGCAGATACACAAGACCATTTTGTCAAAAGTCGGCCCGGTGCTATTATCGTATCTGGTTTCGACCGTAGGATTTTTCCTGCTCTATTTTGTTCTGCCCAATACCAAGGTTCAGGCCAGAGCGGCCATTTCCGGCGCAGCAGTAGCCTCGCTGGTCTGGGCCATAGCCAAGTGGGGCTTCGGGCTATGCGTGGTCAAATTTGTCCCTTACGGCAAGGTCTATGGCGTCTTGGGCCTTATACCGTTGAGTATCTTGTGGATTCATATCACCTGGCTGATCGTCTTGTTTGGGTTGCAGTTGACCTTTACTACCCAGCACTTAAAGAGCCTGGATGCCGCCGAGATCGCCGCTGCCAGGAAAACGGAGCGATATTTCATAGCCAGTGACCTGACGGTCATCAATATCGTCAGGGAAATTGCTGCGGCGTTTGAACGAAATAACGCGCCGGTCGCGGCGGAAGTTATCTGCAGCAAGCTGAATATGCCTGCCGAGTTCGGCGAAAAAATACTGAGCCATCTTGTGGCCGAGGGGCTGTTGGTCAAGACCAGCGAGCCGAGCGTTGGTTTCCTGCCGGCAACCGACCCGGAACACGTCAAGCTGTCACAAGTATCCAGAGCGGTGGCCGATGCCAGCTTCGGCCAGTCTCTGCACGAGGCCGGCAGGTCTTTAGAGCGGATAACGGATGAACAGAACGAGCTGCTGGCACGATACAACCTAAAGCAAATCTTAAGCGACGAACAGGATGGCGAAAGAAAATAGAGGATAAGGGTAGTCCCATCCACAGACCAAGAATTGCCCGCATCTGGCCCGCTTTGCTGGCGATATGCTGGCCTGCTTTGTCCCTGCTTGCACAGGGGCAAGCTTGTCCCCGCGAAAGCGGACAGCCCGAGGATTCTCTGGTAGTGGTGACGTCGAGTGCTCCTATGGGAAAACGCGCAGGAAACGCATTTGTCATCGGCGACGGCACGTTGGCGGTGACTGCGCACCATCTGGTATTCGAAGAATCCGAACAGGGCGAGCATAAAATGCCCGGGCTGGTCAGCTTAGTCAGCCCTTATCTCGGACAGGCGTGTTATGCCGAGATTGCGGCTGCGGACCGTCAACTTGACCTTGCCGTACTTAAGACTCCCTGGCGGGGCCATGCGGCCCTGCAATTGGCTGATGACAGCAGCATAGTCTCTGCGGAGCACCTGCAGATAATCGGTATTCCTGAAGTTCTTCGCAGTATAGGCCCTGATGCCAACGAACTTTTTCCTGAGAGCTTGACCTTCCATCGCCAGATGCTGCCGGTTAACTTTGTGGCGGTTCGCCGGCAAACCCCACGATTTATATCGCTATCGGGGATCGGCCAGCTCGGTGATGGGTGGAGCGGCTCGCCTATGTTACTGCCGGGAACTTCCACCGCCGCCGGATGCTTTGTTCGACTGCATGGAACGAATGGTCAGAAGGCTACCTCGGCCGAGGGCCCGGCCACGTCGCAGGTCAGGTACCTCGTTGATAAGGCCGGCCTGACGAAGTCTCTGCAGCCCGCCGAAGCAGTCCTGTCGAGACCGGCAGACGCGGCCGACGTTTTCTCCCTTGTTCTTCGGGCATACGACGACTATTCGCGGCGCAGTTATAATTTCGCATTTGACAAGGCCCAGCGATTGATTGACATGCAGCCTGAGTCGGCTTTTGTCTACATTCTTGCTGCCAGTGTCACCGATGGCCAGGGCAAGCCGTACCAGGCTGACAAGTATTATCAAAAGGCTCTGACGCTGGAGCCTGAGGCAACTGCCCTGAAAATCTATTACGCGCAATTTCTCTCCGAGCGTCAGCCTGACAAGGCTCTGGAAATACTCCAGCAGGTGTGGCAGTCTGACACATTCAAATCCCATGCGGCACTGCTAATGTTTAATATCCTGTCCGAACGTGAAGAGTACCAACGCTGTAGCGAGCTGCTCAGAGAGGCAATCAAGGTTTATCCGGACAATGCCTACCTGTGGGTGAATCTCGGAGGTTGCCAGTTTTATTTGGGTGACTCAGGTGGTGCAGTCAATTCGATAGCCAAAGCGGTAGAGCTTCTGCCGGAAAGAGGGCCATTCCGCGGTCAGTTGGCCCAGTTGCTCGAAAGCCAAGGCAGACTCGATGACGCAGAGCAGCATTTTCGAACGCTTCTTGAAATGGAGCCTGACAATCCGGTTGTGCACTTTTGGCTGGCCCAGTTTCTGGCCAAGCATCGGCCTGAAGCCAGAGAAGAAACACTGAAAGAGGCAAAAATCGCCTTGGAGCTGCCCACCCGCGGCGGGCTGTCCAGACAGGTCATCGAGAAGTTTATCAGCAGTCTGCAACCGCAGAGCGAGCAAGAACCTCCCAAGTAGGCAGTGCTACCCCCGGCATAGAGCCTGCCTTTTAGCCCCGGCCACTGGCCGGGGTACCCCCACGGAGAGGCGCGGGCTAAGGTCGAAGGGTACAGAGGCTAACGTTTTATGGCTGGACCACTACCGGTTTGCTTATCTGCTCTTGTAATCTGCCGATTTCGTAGTCGCAACTAATCCACAGCGCCGGCAAGATTGGCTTCGGCCTGCCACGAGCATCCTTCGGCGTTTGCACGTCTACCAACGGCCTCGCAGCAAGTGTTATCTCGATGGCAGCCCCTTCTTCGGGAATCGTGAACGTCTGCGGCTGGCCGAGTTCGTATGTCCCCTGTTCGCAGCGCAAAGTAAAAGTCATCTTTGCCGGGCTGCTCAAAGCGGGGATTGATAACTTATAGGAAATCGTGAAGGGCTTGTTCCTTTCGGGTTTAGCCCGCACCGTCCTGGTCAAAGCAGAGTGCAATACCTGGTGGAGCTGGACCGCCTCCATTGGGACCGCTGTCCAGAGATACTGTTTGTTTAGCCGACCGTCATTCTTTGTTATCTCGAGGTGGTCGATTATGTTGCCGTTGACGTCTACGGTATCCATAGTCAGTTTGTTGCCCTTGATGTGGAACAGGCAGAAATGGTGTATCTTCCTGGCTTGAGCGTGGTAGATAACGGGTTCGATATCATAAAGCGGAGCGCCGCCTCCGCCGGCGGTAATGTAGGTTACGTGACTTCCGCTGGTTGTGGTTGGCGGCGCCACCGGTCTAAATCGCTCGTACTGATGGGAGTGGCCCACGATGACAAAATCTACGCCCGCCTCTGCAAGAAGCGGAAGAGCATTCGGGTGGCCCCAATCTGACCAGTGGCCGCCAAAATTTACGCTCGGCACATGGTAGCTTATGAATTTCCACTGCGCCCGGCTGCTTGCGGCATCGGCGGCGATCAGCCTCAGCAGCTCTTCAGTCTTGACCCCTCTTGAGACGTTGTCGAGGCAGAGATAGTGAACCGGACCATAGTCGAAGCTGAAGTTGTTGCCCTGCTCGGGCGGAATCAGCAGTCTTTCAAAGTTGCCGCCGTTTCCTTCGTGGTTGCCCTTGGCGATGTAGATGGGGATGGTCTCTGCCAGTCCTTCTATCGGCGCGAAGAATTGAGGACCCCATTGCTCGTATTTGTCGCCGCTGGATACCAGATCGCCGGTGTGGACCACGAAGTCAACCTTCCTGTTTTTGATTAGCTCTGTCAATCTGCGATGAATGTCAGGATTGGTGCGGCTGTCGCCGTAGACGACGAATGTCACTTCGTTGGCATCAGGTGCAGGCGTGTGAAATTCGTAGGTTCTGTTGAGGACGCCCGCTCCAGCCAGGCGGTATTTGTAGGCTTGGCCCGGCTCCAAGTCTTCCAGCCAGACTTTGTGAATGAAAGCGGTTTTTTCGATCGTTTTTCCCTCGCCTGCTGCGGCCTCGTACTGCACCTTTTCTGTCGTGCTGTCAGCGCACCTGTCTATGGTTGGAGTCTTGCCGTAGCACAATTGTCCTGGTCCCTCGGTCTCTGTCTCCCACATGATCGCGGCTCGGTTGCCGGACACGCTAAGCAGGACCGGTCCGTTGGTTATGTTGGCGCAACCCCCGACCGCTGCAAGGACAATAAATAGCAGGGTAAATAAGCGTGAAAGTCGTAGTTTTGTTGCGTCGCTGGCGGCCTCTGTCCTTCTGAAGCATTCCCTTGTGCTCATGGCCATTCTACCTTTCTTTGTTGACTGACAATTTCAAGCTGCCATTATCCCTATCAAGGTGACTCCGGAACTATATATGAAAAATACGCCGAACGCGAATAGTGCCAGTGAGCAGACCAGTAGTACTATCTGCTGGATGCGCGGGCCCAGCAGCGATGAGCCTTTGAAGCTGGCCCAAGACAGGATTTGCAGCCAAATCAGGTCGACGGACCAATGGGCCAGGGCAAACAGGGCGAACGCCCAGATTCCCCACTTGGTGGCCTGTGTGGCCAAAGCCAAACCCACGGTTGCCCACCAGAGCAGGAAATATGGATTGCCGGCCGATAGTATAATGCCGGCAAGAATGGGTCTGCCCGCAAGGGCCTTGGGCTGGGCGTCGGCCTTAGTTCTCAAGCTAAGTAATGCCTGTACTGCCATTAGTATTAGAAAAACGCCGCCGGCCAGGCCGATCGCAATCTGGACTCTTGGCAGCTTGAAATATTTTCCCATGCCCAGGATAATCACCACCATTAAGGGGAATTCGATAATGCCGTGGCCGATAGCCAGCAGGGCACCGGCATATCGTGAGCGTGCGCCCATCGCGATGGCGGTCGCAGTGACGGGTCCCGGCTGCATCGCGCCGGAGCACGAGATAATCAATACCTGAGCTAAGAAAAACAGCAAATTCACTGAGTGACCGATTTATTCGCCAATAATTTTGACCAGGACTCGTTTTTTTCTTTTGCCGTCGAATTCGCCGTAAAATATCTGCTCCCACGGCCCGAAGTCGAGTTTGCCATCGGTAACGGCTACCACCACTTCTCTACCCATCACGCTGCGCTTTAGATGCGCGTCGGCGT
>CAZPJZ010000059.1:0-9658 GCA_964586995.1 uncultured Pirellulales bacterium
GAGAAGCAACACCCCGATTAGCACGGACATAACCACCGGTGATCCGAATCTGACGGATTTGGCATCTTGCATAATTGCTCTCCTTTGGCAGATCAAACGCATGCTTTACATAGAGAAATCTACTCGGAATTTCCCGTCCAGATCACTTGGTACCATTCTAAAATCTTCCGATACGCCATTCCACCAAATTCGCCGCAGCGCCGCCGCCGATTTATTCTCTTGCACTATTGGCCCGTGTGGTGTAAAGTAAAGTAAAGGGCAGGTAGCTCAGTCGGTAGAGCAACGGACTGAAAATCCGTGTGTCGGCGGTTCAATTCCGCCCCTGCCCATTTCGTAAGGCACGGCTCAGTAGTCCTCGCCATTGAGGCTCTTGACAACGGATTTTAGCCATCCTTCAAGCTGCTGCCTCATTGCACTTACACGCGCAGCGTCATGCGCGGTCAGGTCCTCTGTCTCTTCGGGGTCCTTGGCAAGATTGTACAGTTCCAGCTTCACGGCTTTGTTTGTTTCGATGCGGTGAAGTTTCCACGGCCAGTCGAGCCACGCTGCATGGCCGGGAAATCTGTCTTCTGGATACTTTTTGGTGATCTTGCCGGCATCCAAACGCAGACGTGACCGGTCGGCAATCTCCTCGCCCCGTCTCTGCACCTCCAAAAGCTCGGTCATCCACTCCTTACTTGGCGTGCGTATGCCGCCCGTGGGATGATCCCAGAAGCCCATCGGCTTGGGCCTTAACTTCATCTTGCCGTCGGTCAGTGGAACCAGGCTGATCCCATCCAACGGCGGTTGATTCTCCAGCTTCACTGCGACGATTTGCAGGAGAGTTGGGTAGATATCGGATGTGTTACAGGGGACATCAGTGACGCGCGGTTTGGGAATGCGGGCCGGCCATTCAAGCATGGCTGGCACTCGAATTCCTCCCTCGTAGATGCTTGCCTTGTTGGCGCGGCCGCCGGTGGAGCCGAGGCCGGCAAGGCCGCCGTTGTCGCTGCAATACCACAGGATTGTGTTCTCGGCAATGCCAAGTGCCCGCAGCTCTTTTCGCAGCTTACCGAACGCGCGGTCCATACCGGTGATCTCGCCGTAAAAGTGCTGCAGTTTCTCGCTTTGGCCCTTATACAGTGCACGGTCCTGCTCGACGGCTTGATGCGGACTGTGAGGAGACCCAAACCAGACAACGGCAAGGAATGGCTTTGGCGAATCGGCGTACTTGCGAATGAATTCAAGCGCAGCGTCAACCGTAACCATAGAACTCTCGCCCGTGGTCTGAACTGCAACGCCTTGCCGGCTGAGTATGGGATCATTATCGAAGAAATTCGGCGAGGAAAACCATTCATCGAATCCGCTGGCGCCGGGACTGACCGGGCTGCCTTTACAGACAGAGCCGAGATGCCACTTTCCAAAGTGGCCTGTGACGTATCCTGCTCGCTTGAGGGCCTCTGCGATCGTTATCTCCTGTGGCCTGAGTGTATGCCCCCATTTGAAACAGCCGAAGCGATTTGGGTGACGGCCGGTCATGACGCTGCCGCGCGTGGGCGAACAGACAGGTGCAGCGGCATAGAAGCGGTCAAAACGCAAAGACGACGCGGCCATTGCGTCAAAATTGGGGGTCACCAGAACCGGGTGCCCATTGTAGGCCATATCACCCCAGCCCTGATCATCGGCCATGCACAGAACGATATTGGGCTTCTTCGCTGCCAAGCGGCCAAGCGCAAACAGATCCCTTGCTCCGGCAAGACACAATCCCGTACAGGCCAATTTTAAGAATTCGCGACGGTTAGTCTCCATAAGATTTCCCCTTAATAGTACAGCGGCATATTACAGCACCGTGGCCCAGCAGGCAAGCACTGCGGATCGACTTTAGGGTGCCTTGCTCACGTGAGATTCTGGTAGTGTACCGATTCTGAGGTTTGATTGGGATATCCAGGCCAGGTGAGGCGACTATCGTATCGGCGGCGGGAGTTGGCTGAAATGCCAAGAATCGCTACAAGTGATGGACGGGAGGCGTCACCAATCTTTATCTACTCCAGAACGATCATGGAGCCGCTTTTGAACAAATCGTGCATTTTTTGTGTTGTTATGAGGAAACATCGAAAAAAAACTCCGCGGTCTCCCTCGGCCGGGCTCGGGACGGCGTCTGCGGACTCCGCGGTAAAAATCTCTGCGGGCCGCTTACTACATAGATTTGACGCACTCCATGACAATATTGCGGACAAAATCCCCCACCCCCCGAAAGCCAAGAGCCTTAGCCGCTTTTGTCATTAAATCCTTTTCCGCGCTTGTTACTCGGATATTGACCTGCTCCGTTCTTGCTTGGGCCGGGGCAGGTTTAGGCGGCGTCCCGCCGAAATACAACATAGTGGCAGCAGCTATTTTCAGGGCCTCTTGCGTATCTTGCAGACATTCTTCGCGCGTCTTACCACGACCAAGAACGGTCGGAAACTCAACGGCGCTGCCGGCGAAGCCGAATTTCTGGTTCGGCTCAATTGTGATCTTGTAGCCTGCCAAGACCTTTTCTGCTTTGCGCAAGGCCTCTGCCTTGAGGACCTTCATCAAGTCTTTAGTCTGCATCAAATCTTAATCCAAAAGTGTTGTTATTCTTTCCCACTCGGCGGAGTCGATTGTCCTATCAGGTCTTACTCGGACGAGCAGCGGGGTTTGATCTGGGTTGCCGGGCTTAATAAAGACCCGCCAACACTTGTAAAAACCCCACGGCTTCCAACCACGCTTCTGCAAAGACCTTTCGACTTCACCAAATTGATGTTTTGGTGTCATGCCAATTCCTTTCTTACCCGCCAAGCACCGCAACTCTTTTCTTTCTCTCCTTTCCTTTTCGGGCCGTGTAAGTCAGGAATCAGCATTCACCATTACGGTACTTGGCATCGGCCCGAAAAGCCTGGTCATTGACCCACCGTTTAACCCATCTTGGTCCGGCTCTATCCTGTTGCCAGCTCTTATGAAGTATAGCGCTCTGTTATACAGGCCTGAAGATAATTTTCGGAAATTTTGCAGATTTTTCCAAGCGCTTACATAGACGGGTGTTATATCAGGGAAAACTTGTGTCCCTGCTGCCGTAGGCGTGCTTAGGAATCCCATTATCTATCTATATTATCCCAGAAGACGGGGTCCCAAGGGGTGCTGATGCAAGAGTCCCGCTGGTCAGAGAGTCCCAGCGGTCCGCCGGGTTTGTCACACGGTCAATGTCTGCAAGGTCTTGGTCCGGCCGGATTGACGACGTTCGCATTCACCCCGTGGCCAGACAAGCTGCCATCCTCGTGCTGCGGTCGCGTCTGAACCCGCCGGCAACCGTGTGCACCGAAGATACCTAAAAAAAGCAGAACTTTCTTGACGCCGCCCCGTGCAACGTTTAGCGTACAGTAGATAGCGTAGAGCGTATGCGCTAAACGCTGTACGCCGTACGCTACGCGTTTAGGCGTCAGGAGTAGCCACAATGATAAATCTGCACTTTATCCGCCAATTCCTGCGGCACCCCAAACAGGTCGGAACATTTACCCAAAGCTCCAAATCTCTTGCTAAGAGAATGGCTGAGCAGATAGACGGCAGCACCCACATCATCGAGTTCGGCGCAGGAACCGGCTCGGTAACGACCGAAATCTTGAAACGGCTTCCTAAGGACGGTCGGCTGACCTGTTTTGAGATTAATCCCAGGTTCTGTAAGGACCTGGAAAAGCTCAACGACGGGCGACTTCAGGTCATCAACGACGATGCAAAGAATTGTGAACAGTACGTTGACAGTTTGGACTGTATTGTTTCGGGCCTGCCTCTTACCTTATTTACCAAGTCAAAAAAAGAGAGGATTCTCAGCATAACCAGCAGGTCGAAAAGGTATGTCCAATTGCAGTATACGCCGCTGCTGGGCAAGAAGATGAAGCGTTATTTTCCGGAGGTGAAGTTGAAATTTGTGCCGCAGAACTTTCCGCCCGCTTTCATCTACGTGTGCAAAGGAGACACAGAGCGTGGTCAAGGTGGACGTACCTGCGAAAGTTAGGAAGCGAGACGGCTCGGTCGTCACATTCGACAGAGCAAAGATTCAAAATGCGATCGAAAGAGCCGCCCTGGAAGTGCTCGGTGCAAGACAAGAAGCCGCAGCAGTCGCTCGGCGCGTCGCCGACGTCGTGGTGAAAAGACTCGCCCAACGGTACAAAACCAAAATCCCCCACATCGAAGACATCCAGGATGCCGTCGAGTCCGCTCTTATGGCGGAAGGTTACAGCCACATCGCCAAAAGCTATATTCTGTTTCGCGAGAACAGAAGTCAACTGCGCTTCACCAAGTCTGCTTTGGGTATCAAGGATGATCTGAAGCTGCCGGTCAACACGATGGAGGTGCTCCGGAAAAGATACCTGCTGAAAGACGAGAATCAAAACGTCGTTGAAACGCCGAGCGAATTGTTCCGCAGAGTCGCCCATCACGTTGCCGGAGCGGAGGAGAATTTCAAGTCCAGCCACGACCGGGAACAAGTCGAAGAGAAGTTCTACCAGATGATGCGGAACCTGGAGTTTATGCCCAACTCCCCGACCCTGATGAACGCCGGGACCTCGTTGAGGCAGCTTTCCGCCTGCTTTGTCATTCCGGTTCAGGACTCGATAGAGGCAATATTTACGGCTCTGGGCCACATGGCGCAGATACACCAGACCGGTGGAGGGACAGGATTTAGTTTTTCCAATCTCAGGCCTGCGGCGGACATCGTTCATTCGACCAAGGGACAGGCATCGGGGCCCGTATCCTTTATGAGCATATTCGACAAGGCAACCGGCGTCATCGTTCAGGGTGGAAGAAGACGCGGCGCAAATATGGGCATCCTTCGGTGTGACCACCCCGACATCATCGAGTTCATTGAGGCCAAGACACAGCCGGGCCAATTTGCCAATTTCAATCTGTCGGTGGGCGTGACCGACAAATTTATGCGGTCGGCAAAAGAAAACAGAGACTTCGATCTGATAAATCCGCGGACCGGAAAGGCGGTCAGGAAAATCAAGGCCAGGGCCTTGTTTGACCTGATAGCTAACGCCGCCTGGAGAACAGGAGACCCAGGATTGGTATTTCTGGATGAGATTAACAGGCGAAATCCCACGCCCGCGATGGGCCGAATCGAGGCGACAAATCCGTGCGGAGAGCTGCCGCTGCTGCCTTACGAAAGCTGTAACCTCGGTTCGATAAACCTTGCCAGGATGGTAAAGCCGGATTGGCAAGGCCTGTCCGGCAAGAAATCACAAAGCGGCAGGCACGTGGACTGGCAAAAGCTCAGAGAACTAATCCGATGGTCAGTTAGATTTCTGGATGACGTAATTGAGGTAAACAACTTTCCGCTGCCGCAGATAAAAAGAGCCACGCTGGCAAATAGAAAAATCGGACTGGGCGTAATGGGCTTTGCTGACATGCTCATAATGCTGGGGCTGCCGTACAACTCCGTCCGGGCGGTCAGTTTCGCCAAGACTCTTATGCGCTTTATCCACAAAGAATCTCTGGCCGCCTCGGCAGCCTTGGCACAGGAAAGAGGGGTCTTTCCCAACTTTGCCAGATCGATTTACAGCAAAGGCGATTTGCGACTTCGCAATGCAACGGTGAATACAATAGCCCCAACCGGCACCATCAGCATCATCGCCGGATGCTCCAGCGGTATCGAACCTTTATTCGCGATAAGCTTTGTGCGAAACGTGCTGTCGGGCACGAAGCTTTTTGAGATTAATCCGCTATTCGAGGCCGCGGCAAAGAGGTGCAATATCTACACAAAAGAGATTCTTGCTGAAATTGCCAGACGCGGCTCTCTGCGGAAGGTCAAGGGCCTGCCGCAAGAGCTCAAAAGAATATTTGTGACTGCTTTCGACGTAGGTCCGACAGAGCACGTCCGAATCCAGGCGGCGTTTCAAAAATATACGGATAATGCAGTTTCAAAGACCATAAATCTGCCTGGCGACGCAAGTGTTGAAGACGTGCGAAACATATACTTTCTGGCCCATAGACTGAAGTGCAAGGGCATTACCGTTTACAGATACGGCTCGAAACCCGACCAGGTTTTATCTTTCACCTATGGCGAGGAAGCTGATGGACCGTGCTTCGCCGAACTTGTTACTGCGGCAGCAGAATATTCAGGCGGGTGTGCCGTCGGTATGTGCGCATTTTAGAGCCGTCGAGCGACAAAATGGGAACGTTAAGGATCTTATCGAACAGCAGTCGAGCTTTCAGCAGCCGTATTGAAGCCGGTGACCTGCTGGGCCAGCAGTTGAAGGAATTTGAGGGTCAAAAAACAGTAGTGCTGGGCATTCCGCGAGGCGGCGTGGTGGTCGCGCGGGAAATCGCCCGCGCTGTGCACGGCGAGCTGGACATGGTACTGGCGCACAAATTGGGAGCGCCGGGAAACCCAGAACTGGCCATTGGCGCGGTCTGCGAGGATGGAAAACTCTTCGTGGACGAGGAAATCAGCTCCCAGATGGGCGCCGATGACAACTACATCAAACGCGAGAAGACCCGCCAGCTACAAGAAATTGCCCGTCGTGTCAAACGCTACCGCAAAGTTCTGCCGAAGCTTCCGCTGACCGGCAGGATAGTAGTGGTCACTGATGACGGCGTGGCTACCGGCGCCACGATGCAGGCAGCATTATGGGCGGTCAGACAGGAAGGCCCGCAGAAAGTCGTCGCAGCGCTTCCAGTCGGCCCGCAAGATACGCTGGAAAAGCTAAGCCAGGATGCCGACGAGACAATATGCCTGCAGGCCCCGCCATTCTTCTCGGCAATCAGCCAGTTCTATGCGTACTTCAACCAGGTAGAGGATGAAGAGCTGCTGGAAATCCTGCAGCAGCAGAGCAAAACAAGAAGTAGACCAAGAGAATGATTCTATGGCGCCGAACACCTTGGGTGGACGCGAACTTGCCGTTGCTTGCGCCCGGACCGCAGCGGGCAGCGTACCGCCAGTGCTTGGGCCAGGCGACCGGGGAGCTACCAAATGAGCGTCTATATACACCATATTGAATGCCAGGTGCCACAGACTTGTTATCCTCAATCTGTCCTTATGGAGAAATATAAGAGCTGGCTTCATGGGTCCGAGAGAACAAATCGCTATATTGAGCTTATCTATCAAGAAAGTGGAATCGAAAAGCGGCATAGTGTCATTGCCGATTTGCAGGACTTCTATTGTGGTTCCGAGCCGACATCGGCCAAGGGCCCGACAACAAAGAGTCGCAACGACCTATTCACCGTGGCAACCAGAGAGATGTCCGTCAGCCTTGCTCGAAAGGCGATCCTGGATTGTCGTGACACCCATTTCAGCGACATTACGCATCTTATCGTGGTTTCTTGCACCGGTTTCTTCAACCCGGGGCCGGATTATGAGATCATTCACAAGCTGCCCCTGAACAAGAATGTCCAGAGATACAACGTCGGGTTCATGGGCTGCTATGGCGCTTTTCCCGGACTGCGGCTGGCCCATGCCATTTGTCAGTCTGATCCAGACGCGACAGTCTTGATGGTGGCGGTTGAACTATGCACGCTGCACGCGCAGTACCGAGACGACTTAGACTCGATTCTCGGCAGCGCCCTTTTCGCCGACGGCGGAGCAGCCGTTATCGTCAGCTCCAGACCGCCCAAGAACGGCCAACCGGTCTTCTGCCTGGAACATTTTGAATCGACGTTGATTCCAGACAGCGAAAATGATATGGCCTGGACCATCGGTGATGCGGGCTTCGAGATGGTGCTGTCGCAGTACATACCTAAGATCATTCAAGCCAACATCGCCGAAATCCTCTATCCGATGCTCGCCCATCAGGGCATGAGCGTATCGGATATCCGCCACTGGGCAATCCATCCGGGAGGAAAGCTGATATTGGATAAGATCGAGTCCGCACTGCGTCTGAATGGTTGTTTGCAGCCCTCGCGCACGGTGTTGAGGGAGTATGGCAACATGAGCAGCCCCACGGTTCTGTTCGTGCTGAAGGAGATTCTCCGGCAACCGAGCAACGGCTGCAACGAGCCGGTGTTATCCATGGCATTCGGTCCCGGCTTGACCGTCGAGGTCGGTTTCTTGAGTAAGCAAACAGAGCAAGTCAAAAATGGCCAGACGCTTCACACTCAGAATACGCGATTACATTCACAACCCGCCGGGTAAGCTCGAATACAACAGAGAGCTTTTCAGGGAAATAGCGCCGAAGTATAACCTCATTACCCGGCTCCTTTCGCTCGGCGCCGACACGGGCTGGAAAGATGAGCTTGTTGGCCGGTTGCCCAACATGAGAAATCCCAGGTGTCTGGACCTGGCATGTGGCACCGGTGATATTACTTTCCGTTTGGCGGGTAGATACCCGGCAGGTTCGGTCGTTGGATTAGACGTGACGACCACAATGGTAGCTCGTGCCCGCTCGCGCAATTCCTTTGCCAATGTTCACTTCGCTGTCGCAGATATGTGCCGGACAGACTTTGATGACGGCAGCTTCGACATTGTCACCGGTGGATACGCGCTGCGAAATGCACCTGACCTGAAAAAAGCGTTGGCGGAAATCTGGAGGGTGATGAAGCCCGGAGCGGTGGCGGGATTTTTGGATTTCTCCAAATCGTCCAACCGAGTATCTCAAATGGCCGAGATCGCCCTACTAAAGGCATGGGGCGGCTTGTGGGGACTCACTCTGCACGGCAACTCCGAAGTCTACACGTACATCGCAGAAAGCCTGAAACAATTTCCCGATTATGAGCAGTTGAACCAGCATCTGCGAGATGCGGGTTTTGAAAATATACGTTCAAGAGCACATTTTGGCGGTATTACCCGGACGATTTTCTTTGAGAAACCATGCGAATAGAATCGTATCACTTTGGGATGATCAAGATTGACGGAATCGAGTACCGGCAAGACGTGGTCGTCTTCCCGGATAAAGTTAAGTCCAACTGGTGGCGCAGGCAGGGGCACAGCCTATCTATCGAAGACCTGCGGGATGTTCTGGACTTCAAGCCGGAAGTTCTGATTGTAGGTACGGGCGATTCGGGTATGATGGATATACCTGCCGCGACAGAAAAGGCGTTGCAGGATGCCGGCATAAAAGTCATTGCGCAGAATACCAGCCAGGCATGCAGCGCGTTCAACGAGCAGATAGAGTCCGGCAAAAAGGTAGTCGGCACCTTTCATCTTACGTGCTGACCACGCAGGTTCCGATGGCCGAGAAGAACGATTTGAAAAAACTGGTGGTAATCGGGGCGGGGCCCGGAGGCTATGCAGCGGCTTTTCACGCGGCGGACCTGGGCGTGAAAGTGACATTGATCGACCCGCAGATAAATCCGGGCGGCGTGTGCCTTTACCGAGGCTGCATTCCGACGAAAGTCCTGCTGCACATAGCCAAAGTCATTACCGAGGCGGGCCAACTAAAAGACTGTGGCGTCGAATTTTCAAAACCAAAATTCGACATAGAGAAAATACGCGACTTCAAAACGAGCGTTGTGAAAAAGCTGTCACAGGGACTAGGGCAGCTCTGCCGGCAACGAAAAGTCGAGTTCATTCAAGGCCTGGCAAGTTTCACCGGCGGCAATACCCTTGAGATCAAAACCAAAAGAAACGGCACACAAAAAATCTTGTTCGACCACGCCATTGTCGCAACCGGCTCGCGCCCTGCAACTATTCCAAACATACCTTGCAGTATTCCCGCGGTGATGGACTCTT
>CAZPJZ010000060.1:0-9642 GCA_964586995.1 uncultured Pirellulales bacterium
GCCGATTGGACCGGATTCCTCGCCGTAACCACTTTCGAATCTCTAAAGGGGGGGGCAACTGAATTCTCATTCAAGCTGATAGAACCTTCCCGGTACTTTGTGAAGCTGACTTATCCGGAAAACTGGGAGCATCTTGCAGCCAAAGACCGGGAGCAGATTGCGCACGATGTTTCCATCGGGCTCGGGCAATACTCTGCCTACGTTGCAGCAACCTGGCATGAAATCCTCACTTGGTTCGGCTATCGGCCAAAAGGGTTTCAGTCTGAGTTTCCCTCTGCATTTTCGTGGGAAGATATGTTTTCAAATCTTCTGGGGACCCATATTGCCGTTTCGGCTCTTAAGGATGCCGAGCGTGATTTCAGTGAAGCGGTGACGTTGGCCCTTGAGCGGGAGCTGAAGAACCTCGGTGCTAAGCCAGCTCAGACGGCAAGGCGTGCGGCTGAAAAGGTCAGGGGGCTGTGGTTCTCACAGCCGTTGTTCTTCACCGTAATGCAGAGGAGAAATTTTGACGTGGGCCTTAGCGACGGCCTTGTCATGCCCTGGCTGGTTCCATCTCTGCCCGAATGTGAAGCAGCCCAGGCTCGACCCTTGCCGATTCCCAGGCTTGACCTTCTGGGCGAACATGGATTTTCGATGAAATTAGAGATTGAGCCGAGGGAATGGGAAAAGGATAAGATCCTGCGAATTGTCTTTCCGGATGCCAGGAAACGAGGCAAGCGGATTGAACCTGCCGTGGATTTGGCTCGGATCATGGACTACATCAAGGAAGATGCCGTACGGAAATATGGCCCTGATGTGCACGGTGCCGGTTAGTTAAATCTGCCTATCTCTGGCGCCGGCCCGTGCGAATCGCGTCGCAAGAGGGGGCATCATCGGTGGTGTCAGGGCGAAGATACTTCTCAAGGATGCGGCCAAGGATTTGTTCGCCGCGTTCATTGGCGTGGATAGGATCGCGCTTGAACCAGTCAAGGTTCTTGCCGGATTCGCGAATGTACGCGGCCCAGGCCGCTTCCATGTCCAGAAATGCCGCGCCCGCCTCCCGGGCCAGCTTCTCCAGACCCCTGCGGTATTCGCCGTACAGATTTGGGTCAGTGATCCTTCGCCACTGGCTATCGTCATAAGGATCAACCTGGCCGAAAGCACCGGTCATTAGAAATACGTCGGCTTCGCGTGCCTTTTCAATCTGGGCGATTACTTCGCGGATGGAAGCGATGTCGCCGCGCTGACTGATGCCCCCGATCATCACCAGGTCGGGGCGATGGTCGAGTACGAATTTCTGTACGCGGCCGGGTTCCTTATACCACCAGCAGCCAGTCGAGCCGCGTACTGAGGTGATCTTATCGATCTTACATTCAGGGCAACGCCTTTCGACCAGCAGATTCCAGCCGGAACGACTCGTATCATTGACAATGCTGTCGCCCAGCATCACCACTCGTAGGCGCGGACCTTCCATAAGAAGTTTTTTCGTGCGCGCCAGGTTCCTCCAGCGGTCACGAGGCGGTTCATATCTAACCAGCGGCATCTCGGCATAAATTTGGTCGATCTGAACCAGCGTACGCTGATCGCGGCGAATGATAATAGCGTCGTCGCCGAGCGAGGGCGTCGCTGCGCAAAGAAGCGCAGCCAAAACTATTGGAGCTCCTGAGGTCATGGGCGTTAGGTCCTTTTTATTGCTAATTGCATCGGTGACACGCGGCCTGCCCGAGACTCGCCGGACTGCGCGCTGCTCTCGTCATTCGCACCATTGTCGGGCGTTCTGGAACAGCTTCAGCCAGGGCGACGCCTTTAGGCCGGTCCACTGAGCCGGCCAGAACGGCCACTGCCAGATCTGGAACAGCCTCTCAGGATGCGGCATAATGGCAAGGTGCCTTCCATCGGGCGAACAGATTGCGGTGATGCCCCGCTTTGAACCGTTTGGGTTAAACGGGTATTGCTCCGTCTCTTTGCCGTCATCGTCCACAAAGCGGATGGGAGCCAGCCCACCCAGCGCTGGGCGGGCCGCATTTACCGCCAGATCAAATATGCCTTCGTCGGGCCACAAACACCTGCCTTCCGCGTGGGCTACCCATACGCCGAGCACGGAGCCTTGCATTTCTCGCAGGAAGATGGATGGGCTCGGGTATATTTTTACGGTGACGAACCTTGACTCGAATATGCCCGATTCATTCCTGACAAAGCGCGGCTGCCGTTTACTGTCGATTCCCCGCCAGGGCACCCAGCCAAGTAGGGCCATCACCTGGCATCCATTGCAGACTCCGAGGGAGAAAGTGTCGCTTCGGTCGATGAAGGCCTTGAATTCATCGCGTATCCGCTCATTGAACATTGAGACGGCGGCCCATCCTTTGCCGGCGTCGAGCACGTCGGCGAAGCTGAAGCCGCCCGAAAAAGCAACGCCCCGGAAGTCTCTCAGGGTCACTCTTGCATCTGCAATATCCGCCATGGTTACGTCCCACGGCTCGAAACCGGCGGCAAAGAATGCACCGGCCATTTCGCGGGCCCCGTTGGTGCCCACCTCTCGCAGGATAGCCACCCTGGGCTTACACCTGGCGGCCATTTTCTTCTTGGGAGTCGGTGCGGGACGAAAAGTGAGCTCATAACGCGGCCCCTTACGGTCGAAGTTCGCTTTTTGCTCTGCCTCGGCGCAGGCGGGGTTGGCCTGGAGCTTATCCAGCTCGAATGATGTTTGCTGCCAGATGTCACGCAGTTCCCTCATGCCGGCATCCAGGACTGTCCGGTCAGTATGTCTGACAGTAACGCAAGGCTCCTTGATAGTCTGACCTAAGAGAACCGCGCCGTTCGAATAGTCAAACGCGTGCGCATTTAAGATTTTTTCTACCTGCTTTAGCTTGTCAGGGGAGACCTCGATAGCCAGCCCCAGCTCCTCGGCAAAAAGTGATTCAAAGACATTGTATCGGCCAAAGATACCGGTGTTGCTGAGGTTGATGTCGATGCCGCAGTTGCCGGCGAATGCCATTTCCAACAAGCAGGTAATCAGGCCACCTTCTGAAACGTCATGCCCGGAGAGGATCAGGCCTTGTCCGATCAGTTGCTGAACGGCCTCGAAACCTCTGCGCAGTAGAGCCGGGTCATTCACATCGGGAGCCTCGTCTCCGGTCTGCTCGTAGACCTGGGCCAGAGCTGAGCCGCCAAGCCTTCTGTTGCCGCCGGAAAGATCAAGCATAACCAGTAGGCTCTGGCCGGGCATCTTCAGGTCCGGCGTGACTACCCTGGTGATGTCCGGACACGGCGCAAAGCTAATCATCTGAACCGTGCCCGGTGATTTGATGGGGTGTTTTTTTCCGTGCAACGTGGTCCAGGCGGTCATGGAGACGGAATCCTTGCCAACGGGTATTCTCAGTCGAAGCGCCTTGCAGAGCTCGGTGACTGCCCGCACCGTTTGGTAAAGGCGAGCATCCTCACCATTTTGTTTGCATGGCCACTGCCAGGTGGCGGAGAAATTGATGGACTCGAAATCCTCAATCGGCGCCCATACAAGGTTCGTCAGGGATTCTCCCAGACTCATTCTTCCCCCGGCCTCCGTATTGACCAGGCCCTTGATAGGCTGTTCACCGATAGCGGCTGCAATGCCTGCCGTGCCAAAGAAGCTTCTGGCGGTAACCGCGCAGTCCGCTATCGTTAGTTGCAGCGGCCCCACCGTCTGTTGTTGTGCACTGAGACCGCCTACGGAGCGGTCCACTTTGCGGGTGAGAAAGTGTTTTGAGCCCACTTTGAGCAAGCGAAGCACTCGCTGCAGAGCATCAAGAACTTTCAAACCTTTTGGCAGTCTCACGGGGCTAAGCTGGCGGGCTGTGTTTTTGCATTGGATTGTCATCTCAGGCAAATTCGCCAGCAGAAAGCCCATGTCCACGTCGATAGGTGCCTTCTGCTGCCTCGGTGCATCGTCAGGCGCATTTCTATCAGTAAGGACCAGTTTGCCGTCGCCGGTGACTTCGCCCACCACATACATGGGGCAGCGGTTCCTCCTGCAAATCTGTTCGAGAAGCGGCAGACCTTTTCGGGTGACAACCATGACCATGCTTTCCTGTGATTCGTTGCACCAGAAGACCAGGACACTCATGGTTTTGTCGCCACAAGGGATATTTCGCAGCTCGTATTTTGCCCCGTATGGGTGGACAATCTCGGGTAGCGCCACACATTCGCCGCCCGCGCCAAGGTCCGTGATGCTAATGATGGGGGAGTTGTCCCCAAGCTCGGCGCAAGCGCGGATGACCGACTCGTTGCGGTTTTCCATCTCAGGGTTGGCACGCTGTACCGAATCAAAGTCCAGGTCTGCTTCCTGACCGCCTGCATCCTTGCTTGAGCCGGAACCCCCGCCCAGGCCGATAGGGTATCTGTCGCCCCCAATCTGTACTACCAGGTATCCCTTTTTGAGCTCCTTTTTATGGGCGTGAGCTTCGTTGATGACCCCCCAGTTTCCCGCCACCATACAGGTTTTTCGCCACCCGTAGTGGTCGCCGCCACAGATCAGCTCGAAGGACGTGCAGGAGCCGGTCGTAACCGGGACACCGAATTTGTTGCCGTAATCACTTGCCCCGTTGGAGGCATCGATTATGATTTCGAGAGGACTCTGGAATCGGCCCGGATGAGGTGCGTACTGCCTTTCCCATGGCAGCTCATACCCACTGATGAATAGGTTAGCCACATTGTAGATGGCCAGCGCGCCCAAGACGGTTCCGCCGCAGCCAACGCCTTGAATGTCACGTATGTTTCCGCCTAAGCCTGTCCCCGCGCCGGGATCGGCGCTGATAGTTGTTGGGTGATTGTGGGTCTCTACCTTGAAGGCGTCACATATATTGAGGATTCTGGTGGTAAAGGCAGACGGACGCAGGGGGTCCGAGGGCAAAAAAACGTTCACGGGCTTGCTCGAAGTCACGGCCGCGTTGTCCTCATAGGCGACGATGACGTTGCCCCGATTGGCTTGTGTGGTTGAGCGGATCATGTCGAACAGGCTTCGGTCCATCTGCCTGCCGTCGATGACGAAGCTGCCTTTGAAAAGGTGATGGCGACAGTGCTCGGAATTGAGCTGGCCGAACATAAATAATTCGACGTCGGTTGGGTTGCGTCCCAGCTTCTGGTAATGCTCCAATACATATCGCATCATTTGCTTGTCCAGGGCCAGACCCAGTTTCTCGTTGGCTTGCTCAAGCACCTCGATTCCCGTTTCAAGCAGGGGAATCAGTTGGACGGGTTGGGGCTCAGTGTCCTGCTCGAAACTGGTCGGTGGCTCAGGATACGGCTGCTCTGTCATCCGGTCATAGATGAGTGGATATACTGTTCTGCGCTGCTCGGAGGAAAGCTCGCGATGTCCTGCCACTCGGATAGAAAAACGCCGGGTTTGCTCGATTCGGCTTATGGAATCCAGGCCGCACGCATGGCAAATCGAAACGGCATTGGTGCTTGCAGGCGTAACGATTGCGAGCCTGGGTCCCACCTCCAGCGCCCCGTTCGCAAATGCAGATTCCTGGCCGAACATATCGGGCTCGAACGTCTCCGTCAGCAGCCATCTGATCTTATCCATTTCGTCGCCGGTCAAGGTTCGTCTGGAATCGACCAGAAATCTTCTTTCGATTTTCACCGCTGTGATTTCAGGGCAGACTTTACGCCGCAAGGTTGCAAGCCATAGGGCCTCTTCCGTGGTCCACAGTCTCGATCGCCGGAAAAATGACGTAATCATCGCCGTTTCCTTCCGTTACAGCATGCCGGCAAAATCAGGCAGCGCAGGCATTTGTCTATCCTTGTTTTTGACTAATCATGTTTATATTCAAGCGGGTTGCAAATGCAAGAGACAAATGTATGCTCGTGTGGAGAATCTGGCAGTTGTGCTGAAGCACTGCCCCCGTTGAGTTTTCGCTCTCCGCCCGATTCGCGGCTTATCTGGTTATGTGGACGGTCTGCTCGCCACGGAACAACTGGCCCGACTTAAGCTGGCCGGCGACCTCTAATTTGACTTTGCCATTGTCACGCACGGCGTCCATGATAGGCGTCTTATCAAAGGAAACAATGATTTTTACTCGGCTGCCTGTGTCATAGATGCTTTGTTGGCTGGCTTCAATGCCGCCCGGGTACAGGATAAGGGGTCGGTCCTTGATGTCGCTTTCCCTGACGCCGGCGGGCAATTGGACTATGGCCAGTATCTTATCCGAACTGCCGTAGCTTCTTCGTCGGATTACGCTGGGAATTATGCATACGTCAGCCGGTAGAGGCGTTCCACAAGTAACAGCGTCGACGTGTGCCGTCGCTGGCGGCGTCTGATCGCTGCTGACTGTTACGGAATTGGTGATGGTCTTGTCAGGGGCGGTCTCTTGTTTTATCTGGACAGTCAGCTCCAGACACATTTTGGCGCCTGGCGCCAGCACCGGATGGAGCCATGTATAAGTGTGGCTATTAGCGTCATACTGCCCCAAAACTCCATCTTCGCTGGCCGTAACGAAGTTTACATCGGCTGGCAGCGTATCAACCACAGATACCCCGGTTACCAGGTGATCATTGTCATTATTATCGAAGCAAATGCCGTATCTTATAGTGTCTCCCGGCCGGACACACGCTATTCCGTCAATTGAAGTCTGGCCGTCAGTCCCGCTAATAATCTTCTTGCTCAGATTTAGGGGCTTGTAACTGATATCCTTAGTAATTGCGCGGGCGCTCCTTGTGGCGGGCTCGGTTTGATCGCTGTCAACGGTCGCTGAATTGGTGATAATCGTAAGCGGGGCCGTGTCTTGTTTCACCTGGACTGTTAGCTTTGAGCACTTACCTGATCCCGGGGCCAGAGAGGGATAGGACCACGTATAGGTGTGAGCAACGGGGTCATACGCTCCGAAAACGCCGTCGCCGTCAGCCGCTACAAAGCTTACCTGGTCTGGTAAGCTGTCCAGAAGGGATACGTTGGTGACCATGTAATCGTTGTCATTATTATCAAAGCAAATATTATAGGTGATGGTGTCTCCAACATCGACCGGAACAATTTGACCGTTAGCTGCACCGGCAATGCTCTTGGATAGATTAAGGGGGTTATAAGTGATGTCTCTGGTAATCGCCTCGATGGTCCTGGTCGTTGGCGGCGTCTGGTCGCTGTCGATGGTCACTGAATTGGTGATAATCGTACCGGGGACCGTACCTTGCTTCACTCGAACGGCCAAGTCCAGGCAAATAGTCGCCCCAGCCTGTACGGAGGAGAATATCCATGTAAAGGTGTGAGTAGCAGGGTCATACTGTGCGGAAACTCCGTTGGTGTTAGCGGCTACAAAAGTCACCTCGGCTGGGAGGTTATCGACAAGGCAGACGTTGGTTATGGGAAATTGGCTTCGCTCGTTGTCGAAGCAGATGCGATAGGTGATGTTGTCTCTGACGCCGACTGGCTCGTTGTCGTCAACTGCCCCGGCGATAATGCTCTTGTTAAGATTCAGAGGATTGTAACTGACATCTTTCGTCGGAATGGCTATGTCGGTGGGATTCGCGAAGCCGGAGATAATATCGATTTGGTTAAGCGAGGTGTCATACACCAAGAGATTGTCGCCGCCGTAATCGTTGTTTACACCGGTGGTCATGTACACCAAACCGGTGGCTTGATCCACTGCCAGCCCCATCACACCGGCCTTGGTTTCAACCTGGACTTCTTTCTCCGCGTCCGTAGCCAAGTCGTATTGAGACAGGTATGGATTGCCCGACCATCCTCCGCCGGAGTAAACAAGGCCGTGGACGGCATCCACTGCAACGCTATGCACGATGCGCTTGACCGAGATCGTTCGCACCAACGACCAATCGGAGGTCTTATAAACGTTGATGGTCGTGGTGTTGTTAGCCACGTAGAGGAGGTCCTTGATTTCATCAAGGGCGATTCCCCACGCGGTAGCCCCGGTCAGTTGAACCGGGGAACCCGGCGCGTGCGCGAGCCTTGCGATTGTGGGGTCCCATTTGTATACGTACAAGGTGTCTCGACGTCTGTCCACGCAGTACAGCAGTTGCTTGCCGTGGTCATAGACTATGCCCGCCAGGTCCCTCGCGCTCGGGGCCCACGTGACCCCTTTGTCGGTCATCGTCCTGGCATTTACTAACTGGATCGCGTATGAGTTTTCGTAGGTGACAAACAAATGCTCGCTGTCCGGGTCGATGGCCAGACCAACGGCGCCCATACCGTGCCGCGGAATGCTATACTCGGCCTGATAGGTCAACCTGCCATCCACTCCAATGTTGTATGCCTGGACAGGTGACGGGAAGCCCCAGATATCCGCGATCATGTACAGCGACTTTGCCGCTGTCGTACCCGTCATGGTCGTCGTCAGCATAATGGCTGCTGCCACTGCCAGAGAGATGCCGCCCAGAAGAGGGCTTCTGCTATCTTGCGTTTTCATGTTGCTTCTCCCGAAAGGAATTTCGGTACCCAAGTTTTCATGGCAAATCAAGCCCCTCCGTCAAGATTTGGCAGAGTCTAAGTCATAGAACAACCGCACTGACTTACCGGGGTGGGCGAAAGATCGCCAGAAACGCAAAGAACCTTTTCACCACACCTCCTGAATCCACCATTCCGAGGTTACATTTTTTCTGCGGGTTTGTCAAGAAAAAACGGCTCTGGAGCTGCTCCTCTGCCCTAAATAGCACGAAGTATGAACTTTATGGGACTGCGGCTATCACATTTTTTGCTTGATGTAAGCTCACAACTCGTATAGGCTGGTTTACAGCAATGCGTGAGGCGAAGCTTGCCGCACTGGAAGCCGCCGCCCGTGGCCCGAGCGACGAGCAGCGCGTTGCCTGGGGAAAGGAGAAGCTTATGCACGCGAGAATATTAGTGGTAGCCGTTGTGAGTTTGGCCATGGGAGTGTGTAGTTCAACAGGTCTGGCTGGCGGCCCTATGGGACCTCCCAGGGCCATAATCGGCCATGACCGGTGGGTGGTGGACTTCGAGTACGCTCACATGGAAATGGACCTCAAAACGTGTGGCAAATGCCGGGAGGCCTACGAGGTCACCGGCTGGGATCCATTGCCCTCATACAGGGAGTTCAAAATCAAGGATCTCAAGTCGAATCTGTTCTTTGCCAGCTTGGGCTATGGGGTTTCTGAGAACCTGGACGTCTTTGTACGTTTGGGCGCCGCCGACGCCGATGACGACATAGGCCCAATGCGATTCCCGGAGGATTGCCCCCAGTGTGCGGAGCAGTATTCCTTCAACGGCGGTCATGGCTTTGCCTGGGGTGTGGGGACGCGAGCCACATTTTGCCAGGCTGGAAACCTTTCCTTGGGTGGGCTGTTTCAGATAAGCTGGATCGACCCGGACCAGAGTAGGCTAAGCTGGCAAAATCCGGAGGATCCCGGCGAGAGAGTGACCGGCAAAATGGATCTCGACTGGAGGCAGATTCAGGTCGCCGTAGGACCCACCTGGCAGATCACGGACGGTATTTGTGCCTACGGTGGCCCATTCTGGCACTTTGTAAGAGGGGACCTTGACGTCAAGAGTAGCTGGATCCTGGGCGGGGCGGAGGCGGGGCGTTTAACCTGCTCGCATGATGTTAGAGAACGGTCGGAATTTGGCGGCTATTTCGGCGCGCTGTGGAATCTAACCAAGCAGGCTTCTGTGTACGCCGAGTATCAGGTCGGTGGCCACCAGTGGGGTCTTGGTCTTGGCTGCAC
>CAZPJZ010000061.1:0-9564 GCA_964586995.1 uncultured Pirellulales bacterium
ATGCCCTTCAGTGGAGGCTACAATACAGGCGTGTAATCGACGAAGCTGGCAAGGTCGAAGGAATTTATAGGATTCGATGAAGGACTATGGCAGTTAGAAGGGACAGTAAAGAGAAAGCGGAGTTTGGTGATTTCCAGACGCCCATCGAACTTGCTCGGCAGGTCTGCTCTCTACTGCTTAAACACGGTTTGGCACCTTATAGTGTGCTTGAACCAACATGTGGCACGGGAAGCTTTCTTCTGGCAGTTTTTGAGTTCTTCCCGCACGTTCACAATGTTACCGGAGTCGATATCAACAGCGATCACGTTAGCGTTGCTCGCTCTGCTCTTGTCAAATTGGCTCCTGCCACTGGGTCGGTACGTATTATGAATCAGGACTTTTTCACCGTGGACTGGAATTCCGTGCTCAAATCTTTGCCGGATCCTCTTCTTGTGATAGGTAACCCGCCTTGGGTTACGAACGCTGCACTTGGGCGCATTGGAAGCTGCAATCTTCCTGACAAGTCCAATTTCCAGAACCGTCGGGGCATAGATGCCATCACTGGAAAAAGTAATTTTGACATCTCTGAGTGGATGTTAAACAAGGCAATCGAGTGGATCAACGGTAGGCAAGCTACGTTAGCAATGCTCTGCAAGACTACTGTTGCCAGAAAAGTCCTTTACCGCGCCTGGAAAAGGAGACAACATCTAAAGCAATGTGAGATATATCATATCGAAACGTCCAGGTATTTTGGTGCTGCGGTCGACGCTTGTCTTCTTGTTGTTTCTGCTTCTCTATCAAGCGGAAATTTTGACTGCCACGTTTATGACAGCATCAAGGACACTTCCCCCACTCTGGTCTTCGGATATCGGCAGGGACGCCTTGTGGCAAATATCAACTGCTTTGAACAGTGGAAACATCTACAGGGCAAGGACCGTTACAAGTGGAGATCCGGCATTAAGCATGATTGTGCTAAGGTTATGGAATTCCGTAAGGAACTGAAAGGATACCGAAACGGTTGCGGAGAACTTGTTGATTTCGAGGACGATTATCTGTATCCCATGTTCAAGAGTTCAGACATTGCTGGCGGTTGTAACCTGCAGCCAAGCCGCTGGATGCTTGTTCCTCAGCGTATTGCTGGCGAAAACACACGTCAGATCCGCCAATTAGCTCCCAAGACTTGGCAGTATCTCCAGAAGCACGCTCAATCATTGGACAAACGTGCCAGTTCGGTATATCGCAATCGCCCCCGTTTCTCAGTATTTGGGATTGGAGATTATTCTTTCGCTAACTGGAAGGTTGCGATCTCTGGATTCTACAAAAAGCTGGATTTCAAAGTTGTCGGTCCTTCCGGGGAAAAACCTGTTGTCCTCGACGATACGTGTTATTTTGTTGCCTGCCGAACCAGAAAGGAGGCTTTGTTCATAGCTCAGCTTTTGAACTCGGATATTGCAAAGAGTTTCTTCTCTGCGTTTATCTTTTGGGATGAGAAACGGCCTATCACTGTAGATATACTTGAACGACTGGACCTTTTGGCTCTTGCACATGAACTCGGCATGGAAGAAACTCTGAAAGAATTTCTTCATCAGTACCCCCAAAACTATGATCAACCATTGCTGTTTTCAGAGACTCGTCTGAGCTCTTAGTTAACTGTGGAAAGCCGAGACTGACAGAAGTGCAATTCGATCTTGACTACGCACGGAGCGTCATACGCGCGGAGGCTAGCGCCATAGCTGCCGTTACACCGATAGTCGATGCATCCTTCGCCAAAGCGGCGGCGATGATCTATAACTGCACCGGCTCGGCCATCGTGAGCGGCATCGGCAAGGCCGGACTGATCGGGCAAAAGATTAGCGCCACTCTCGCTTCCACCGGAACGCCGAGCCATTTTCTCCATCCAGTCGAGGCCGTTCACGGCGACCTCGGCAGGTTGCGCAAAAACGATATAGTGATCGTGCTAAGCTACGGCGGCGAAACGGATGAAGTCACTCGGCTGATAAATCTTGTCAAGCAGTTGCAGATCAACCTGATTGCCATAACCGGCGAAAAGGATTCCACTTTGAGCAAGCACGCTGACGTGGTGCTTTGTATGGGCAAGATGTCCGAGGCCTGTCCGCTCGGCGTGGCTCCGAGCGTCTCTACCGCCTGCATGCTGGCCGTTGGTGACGCACTGGCTTTTACCGTCATGAAGGCCCGCAATTTCGGTGTCGAGGACTATGTCAGATTCCATCCCGGAGGCTCACTCGGCGCCAGGCTGATGACGGTCGAGCAATCCATGATGTTCAAGCCGGGCGAGAAATTGCCCATCGCCGAGGTCAGCGACGGCATAACGAACTTGCTCGCAAAGACCAGCGACGTCAAACGTCACGGAGCGGTAATGGTGGTGGACGAAGCCGGCAGATTGACCGGCATCATAACAGATGGAGATTTGCGGCGTTTGCTGACCAAGGAAGGGATACGTGCACTCGAAATGAAGGCCGGCGACGTGATGACCGCTAACTGCAAGAAAATAAGAGCCGACGCCCTTGCTTGCGAGGCGACCGCTATCTTCCATAAGTACAGAATTGATGAGCTTCCGGTGGTGGATGCGGATAATAAGCCGGTCGGCTTAATCGATGTACAAGATATAGTGACGATAAAGGTCGTCGGATAAGTAAAAGTGCAAAATGTAAAAGTCAAAATGCAAGCGGTGGCAAATCTCGCAGACATCGAAATGCTTGTGCTGGATGTCGACGGCGTCTTGACCGATGGAACGCTTATAATTAACGCCGATGGCAGTGAGAGCAAGGTCTTTAACGTCCTGGACGGGCATGGAATTCGAATGTGGCAAAGAGCAGGCCTGAAGGTGGCGTTCTTGAGCGGCAGGGCGTCGGCCGCGACAATGCACCGGGCCAAGCAGCTTGAGGTTGAATATGTGCTGCAGGATTGCCACTACAAGTTAGATGCCCTGAAAGAATTTCTTGGCAAAGTCGCCCTTGCGCCGGAAAATGTGGCGTATATCGGGGACGATTTGCCGGATTTGCCGGTGATAAGATATGTTGGATTCGGCGTCGCTGTCGCCAATGCCGTCGATGAGGTCAAGCGACATGCCGACCTCGTCACCACTCGTCCCGGCGGGGCCGGCGCGGTGCGGGAAGTTGTTGAGTACATTCTGAAAAATGCCGGCAGATGGCCGGAGCTGATGGAGCGATATCTGCCGCAGGGAAAAGAATAGAATCCGATGGGCCGTACTTTGCGAACAATCCTCGTAGGGCTTCTTTGCCTGGCGGTTTTGCTGGGCATATACCTGCTTTACAGCCGGGTCAGCGAAACGCCTCAGCTCGAAGTTGGCACCGGCGTAGGATTGACCGGGGCCGCCGAAAACGGCACGGGCGAACTCGATGGTGAGCTCGGCAAGATCGGCGATGTTGGAGTCGGCACAGTCAAGAAATTTGAGTATCTGCACCGCAACGACCAGGGCGAGGTCGACAGAAAATTCGGATTCAGAGAGCTCCTTCACCAGACGAAAGGGCGCTGGGCGGTGAACAAGCCGTATATGGACGTTTTCTTGCCGAGCCTTAGATGTAACATGACCGCCGATAGAGGCAACGTTCAGATGGAAAGCGCGGCGGGGGGGCTGGGCGCCAGAGATGCAACCTTTGCCGGCAACGTTGTCATGCACATCGTACCTGGGCCGGGCAGCGACGTCGCAGAGGGATTTGCTTATCTGGATGATATTGCCTTTGTCAGCGATAAGTCGCTTTTTTTTACGGATGGGCCGGTCAGATATGTCTCCAAGGATTTTCAGATGCAGGGCACCGGCTTGGAGCTTATCTACAATGACGAGCTGAATCGCCTCGAATCCTTCAGGATAGTTGATCTGGACAGCTTGCGTTTCAGAAGCGCACAGGCGGGCTTGTTTGGCCAAACTGTGCCGGCCAAGACAGACCCGAACCAGGGTTCTGCGTCGCCGTCCGGGCAGGCAAATCCTGCGAGCTCCGGTGAAACCATAAGTCAAGACCAACACAACCAGACGCAGCAAGACCCCTCTACTGGAACTCAGGGCGAATACTACCGATGCGTATTCAGCAAGAACGTCCTTATTGACAGTCCGGAGCACCTTGTTTTTGCCCACGAGAAGATATCGATCAGCAATATTTTCTGGTCAAGGGGGGCCGCCGGTAAAGATGTCCTGCAGAGTTCCGGCGGTCCGAAGGATACCAGCTCGGACAGCGCCGCCCCAACGGCCGGCGAGCCGAACAATGCACCGGAAGATGTAGGCGAAATCGTCATAACTTGCGATGGCGGCGTCACGATCTCTGCCATGAATTCTCCCACCGTGCAGGCGGACTCCGATAAATCGGTTGTCGAGGTCGCCAAGGCGGAAAGACAACTTCCGGCGGCCTTTAATGATGTGGCCGGACGGCCTACCACGGTCGCCCGGAGCATCGACCATGATTTCTCTGCGGGCGACACCCAGTTCGAGGGTCCGGTAGAGTTCAATTTCTTTGTGGACGTAAATGACCTGGCCGGTCGCCAGGCTTCTACCGCCAAGACCGTCTTGCCGCTGAAGGTAACCGCCCAGAAGCAAGCGGAATATTCGGCCCAGTCTCGTCAGGTCGTTCTGCAGGGTGATTGTGCGGCCACCATGTTCTGGGATGACCCCAATGTCCAGCAGAAATATACACTTTCCGCCGGGACCTTCACGATAGATTTGCCCGAAGCTGTGAACTACCAATCCGGTGTGCTGGGCGGAGACGTGAAGCATCTAACCGCCGACGGCGGGCTGGCCAGGCTCACGATTGTAAAATCAGCGGGGCAGGAACTGCTCGGCGGCTTTGAGCTAAAATGTGTCAGGCTGGATTACGATGCCGAGCAGCAGTTGTTCAAAGCCACGGGGCCGGGCATCCTGGTGGTGGATAATTCTAAGATCGTCGAGGGCCGCCCTAAACCTGGGGGCTTTAGCTTGCGAAAACAGTGCTATGCCTTTCTGCAATTCTTCGACACGCTGAAATATTTCATGAAGGACAACCGAATTGTCGCCGATGCCAAGCCGGACGAGACGCTGCAGATCGATTACTTCCCCGTGATCAAGGACCAATACGGTCAACACGCGGTTGCTACGGCCTCGCACATCGAAGCTAATCTGGTGGAGGCGGCGGACGGCCGAAACGAGCTTTCGACACTTACTGCCTCCGGTGCGGTTACTTATGAGGATGAGGCCAATCAATTTGCCGGAGGTCACCTCTTTTACGACCGCGAAAAATCCATCATGAGGATCGAGGGGGATGAGTCCACTCCGTGCTATTTCAACGGCGCTTTGGTTAGAAGAATTGTGTACGACCTCAAGACCGGCAAAGTCGAAGCCCCGCTCGCCGGCCCAGGCGCGCTGCAGATAAAAAGATAGTCATTGTTACTGCTCCAACTGACCGATTCACCGTGTCATTCCCGCGGAAGCAGGAATCCATTAGCATCTGGCGTGCTTAGCAGAGGTGGCTCATTCAGGCGCAAAGCTGTCGCAGGTCTTCCATGCTTAGCTCGTCCAGCCGGGCGACGATTTTCTCCGCCAGCCTCAATTGGTCGGCATCGTAAGAGTTGGTTACCGCAAGCGCGTGCATTCCCGCGGCCTTAGCCGCTTCGAGTCCCCAGTGCGAGTCTTCTATCACGATACATTGTTCGGAACGAACGGGCTTTGGTCGACCGCGGTTGAGTCTCTGTAGGGCCAGTAGAAAACCTTGTGGATTCGGTTTACCCTTTTTCACGTCCTCGGCGGAAACTATTACGCTGAAGAAATGTCGCAGCCGGGCCTCTTGCAATATCAGTTCGATCTCGGCCAGCAGTGCCCCAGAGCAGATCGCCATGGGGACGTTATTGCGATGGAGCATCTGGAGAAATTGGGGCACGCCTTCGATGGTTCGGCCTTCGATTTTTGCCAGCTCTTGAAAAATCTTGTTCTTTTGTGCCATTAGATTTTTGATATGCCGGCAGTCGAGGCTTCGTCGGTTTCTCTCGGCCACCAGCTTAAAGCAGTCCGCATCCGTCAGGCCGAGATATTCCTTATAATAGTCTTTTGTCGATATCTCGATGCCCAGTTGTGCCAGCACCTTATTGAAAGCCCGCAGGTGCAAAATCTCCGAATCGGTTATCACGCCATCAAAATCAAATATGACCGCCTTGAGCATAATCAAACCTGTCCGAGTGTTTCCAGTTTTGTAATCCAACCATTAAAATGCGGGCATTCCTGACGCATCGTTTTCAAACCAATCTGACTTGCTGCAGGTATACCATTTATTGTTTTTCTAAAACCTTGAAACACTCCTTCAATTCGGCGCGAAGGGCAGGTATCATAATGATCGTTAATCTCTTCAGGAGTGGAAAACTCATTCCGCATTGTCAGAAAAGTGGAAGATAGCTTTTTATCACCGAGGCTGTCTGCTAATATAGCCGGAGACGAGAAGAGTAATGCTTCAAATTCGTGCATTTGAACATAGGGAATAAGACGACGAGGATCAAAAGAATCTCCCAAAGACTCGGCAATATCCTCCAAAATGCTGCGTTCGACTATATCCGCTTTTTCTGCACAACTTTGGCAGAGATTTGCTTGATTTCTGCCTGGCCAGTCTGTAGGCATTCCATAAAAATCAACCATCGTCGTACAAATTAAAGCAGCATCTTCTTTCAGGGATTTCACAATAACATCTTTAGCTTTAGCATACCGGGGTATTCCACCCTGTCGTCTGAGCATAACCACATATAAGTAAGTCTGACGACAGTCGAAATAAGGTTTTAAAATATCTCTAATAAAAACTCGTTCGGTCTGGCCTTCCACGAGCACACGAATCCTATTCATTCTCCGGCCTCCCCTCCAAAAGATTCATTTCCCAGAGTTCGCCGAGAGAATAATCCTCAATCCATTGTTTTAATTTTTCCAGCGGAAGTCGTCTGAATATAGATTCTTCATTTTTCCGCTCAACAACGATAATATCGTTGGGATCGAAGTGGCTGATCAGACTCGCCGATTGAGTAGCCACAATAACCTGGGTTTTAAGCGAAGCCTTTTTAATCAACTCAGCTAACAGCGCCAATGCCAACGGATGAAGACCTAACTCTGGCTCATCAATTAAAATTGTAGTTGGTGGGTAAGGTTGTAGTAAAGACGTAGCCAAGCAGATAAAACGAATTGTTCCATCAGATAAATGGTGGGGCTTCAAAGGGTAATCAGAACCCTTTTGCCTCCAACGAAGCCGAATCTTGTTGCCTCTATCAGGTTTCAAAAGAAAATCATCAAAAAAAGGTGTTACTAATTTAATTGATTCAACAATTTCATCATAAGATTTAGACTCGTTGTTTCGCAAATCCAGCAAAAAAGGAGCAATCAAATCTTAAATATTCACAATCGTCAGCTTCCCTAAAACCACGCATAGGAGCGAATTTGCTGGTGTCATGGAAGTGATATATCTTCCATTCTCTAATTGAATCTAAAATATAAGTACGTACTTTCTCTGATCCATATACTAGCTTATTTAACAACGCTGGACTTGATGAGCCGGAAGCAATTTCAAACCAGCCGGTCTTTTCCCAATACGTTGCTTCATCATTAATAAGAAATGTTTCATCTGTAGTAGGTGCGAGCTTAAATCGGTAGCCATCGCTTCCAAACATTATTTTAGCTTCAATTCTTGGTGTTATTTTTGGTCCATTAAAAAGTAAATCATTACTTCCGCCGCTATCTTTAACATAGTTCTTGAGACTAGAACTATCCAAATTCGGCAAGGACAACTCCATCATAGCTCTCAACAAACGGAAGAAATCGATGAAGTTGCTTTTTCCCCCGCCGTTTGGCCCAATCAGGATATTTAGATTTCGAAGGTCAAAGTCCTCAAGATTTCTAATAGACTTGTATCCTTTGATGGTTAATTTGCTTATTGCCTGTCCCATATCATTTTCCTTTTCAGGTCAAATTCAGTCTGGATAACAAAAAACCACGGCGCTTTTGCCGGGGCCTTATTATACAGTTGGAAATCGATAATTTACAATGATCTTATACCGGTTCAGTCACTGGACCGGCGAGGACCTCATATTCTGTTAATGTTGATTTATCGCCGGTGCAGATAAGTTCCGCCAGCGAGGCAATCTTTGGTGCACTTTTGCCAACGTATCTTCGAGCAATCGGCATTTTGTGTAATTTTGAATTTTCGTTATCTACCTTTGTGCTGGCCTGGCTACAAAGTAGATAGCCGTTAATTAAGTCTATTGCGATATCCACCAGCGCTCTGCCGTAGAGGTCCATGTATTCGGTGCCGTTTTCCTTCACAAAGGCGATGGACTTTTTCAATTGCTCGGTTCCTTCAGCCAGCTTTTTGAGCAGATCGTTCAGTTCGGGATCAAAATCTTGCTGGGCGTATTCGCTGATGAGATTCTCGGCGGTGCCGCTGCACACGCCGCGGACTGCGGCAACAATCTGCAATTGGCTTGTCCCCTCGTAGATCGTTGTGATTCTGGCATCGCGGGCGTGCCGTTCGCAGGCGTAATCTCGCATATAGCCGCTGCCGCCAAGCACCTGAATCGAATCGTAGGCGATTCTGTTGCACATCTCCGAGCAGTAGTATTTGCTCATCGGCGTCAGCATTCCGGCATATCGTTTGTATTTCCGGGCGTCGTTTTTGAGCTGTTTGGCCTCTGCTGCATCTTGCGGCGGATTTTCCTCCAGCCGTCTGGCACAGCCGAGCTCCATATCCACTACCCGCGACGTCTCGTACAAAAGTGCTCGCCCGGCTTCGATGGCAATTTTCATCTCGATAAGCATGTCACGAACCGCCGGCAGCTTCTCTATCGCGACGCCGAACTGTCTTCGACTGGCGGCATAGTCACGAGCCACGCGGAAAGCCGCCTCGGCGATGCCAACCGACTGCGCTGCAATGCCGATGCGGGCGCCGTTCATCAAGCTCATCACGTATGTTATAAGCCCCCGCTGGCGTTCGCCGATTATGTCACACGGCGTATTGTTAAAGAAGATTTCGCATGTGGGCGAGCCGTGGATGCCGAGCTTATCCTCCAGCCGGCGGATGTGCACTGTTGGACCTCTATCGCAGACGAACAGGCTCAGCCCTCGCCCGTCAGTTATTTCCGGCTCGCTGCGGGCAAGAACCAAAAGCACGTCGCCGCAGCCGTTGGTTATGAACCGTTTGACGCCGTGCAGATACCACTGCCCGTTGCCGTCCTGAAACGCCCGCAGCATAACCTTCTGTAAATCCGAACCGGCGTCCGGCTCGGTCAGCACCATTGCGCCGGTTACCTTGCCGGCTGCAAAATCGTACAGGTATTTTTCTTTGATTTCTTCAGATGCAAAGGCATTTATCGTCTCAGCAATTCCTTGCAGGCCGAATATGTTCATAAGCGCCGCGTCCGCGCGTGAGACGATTTCGATGGCCATCGAGTAAATCACGTTCGGAAAGTTGAGGCCGCCAAACCGGTAGGGCAGGGTAAAACCCATCACCTCGGCCTGGGCGAGTTTTTCCAGTGACTCCCGTATCCCCTTGGGACGTGTCACGGACCCATCTTCGTTAAGGATGTTGCCCTGGCGGTCGACTTCTTCAGCCCTCGGCG
>CAZPJZ010000062.1:0-9537 GCA_964586995.1 uncultured Pirellulales bacterium
AAAAGCTTCTCCATGCTTGCTCACAAGCGGTTCTGCTTGTTTAATTTGTGGTTCTTTTGTATAATAAAGTGATTGCATCTCGTGGTTGCTTTGGGAAGGTGGTCGAGTGAACGAGGCCCGTTGTGGACATCGTGGATACGGCTGGCGGTGCTCTGCAAGGCTGTCCTTCTTTTTTTCAATCCTTGCCTTGGGACCCCGCCCGGCGGAAACCAATCCCGTTCTTGCACAGACGCCAAGCGAGAGTGTGAAATCCCCCGGTCGCACCGGGGCTGCTGAACTGTCTGTAGGGCATCCCTTTGTGGTGACACAGCTTCCTGTCGGGACCGAAGCCGAGCGGCAAGGAGCTTTGGCGGCAGGCACACTGCGGGCAAGATTCGGTGACGGAGCACGTCTGGTCATCGTCTACCCGGACCGTTCGACAAAGGTCCTGAGCGAGGGTTTCCACAGCGCGTGCGACCCGGAGATTTCGTTTGATGCCGCGCATATCCTTTTCGCGGCCAAAAGAACGCCTGCAGACGACTGGAACATCTTTGAGATGTCAATAGATGGCTCAAACGTCAGACAGGTCACCAGCGGTATAGGCGATTGCCGCGGTCCCTGCTATCAGCCGCCTTTATATACCATCGCTCCTCCCAAGCCCAAGGACCATACAACGCCTGTCGGTTCGCAAGAGGTTACAGAGAGCTGGGCTGACATGATTGCTCTGAGGCACCAGATAGCCTTTGTAGGCTCGCAAGGGGGTTTTTTGAATGAATGTGGCGTTATATCAGCCACTAACCTTTATTCATGTAAGCTCGACGGCTCAGCGGTTTGGCGGCTGACCTTCAACCTGTCCAGCGACATGGACCCGTTTATCATGCAGGATGGCCGGCTGCTCTTTGCAAGTTGGCAAAGAGCCAGGCTGGATCGAGGACTGCCGGGACGCATCGCCTTGTTCGGCGTCAACATCGACGGAACGGATTACGCCGCGTTTTGCACAGAGCAGGGCAAGCGAATCAAACACATGCCTTGTACTACAAGCACAGCTCTGGCGGTGTTTGTCGAAGGCGACAAGGTCCCATGGGACGGGGCGGGCAGCCTGGGGTGTGTGCGTGTTCGCAGACCGCTTCATTCATATCGGCCGATTACCGGTGAATCCGACGGTCTTTTCCACTCACCTTCGTCCCTTCCCGACGGCACGATATTGGTTTCGCGCCGGTCGGCCGATGGCAGCGATACGCACGGGGTCTACCGCCTCGATCCCGTGACGGGGCAGCGAGAATTGATTTTCGATGACCCCGACTACCATGACGTTCAGGCTAAGGCGGTTTACGTGCGTCCGCAGCCCGACGGGCGATCGAGCGTGGTTACGGAAAAGGACCCCCACGGCAAATTCTATTGTCTGAGCGTCCACATAAATGATCTGGCTCAGCCCTCCTGGCTGCCACCCGGGACCGTGAGACGGCTGCGTGTTCTCGAAGGCATTCCGCGTACGGGCGAAAGAACCCCGCTGGCCCCAAACGAAGGCGCAGCGGGGCTTGGCCCCTCAGCGCTGGGGATACCGCCTATCGTACAGAGGCGTATTCTCGGGCAGATAGAGGTTGAGGCCGATGGATCATTCAATATTGAGGTGCCGGCGAATACACCGATTGAGCTTCAAATCCTGGACGCAGATGGGATGGCCCTGCGAAGCTGTGGCTGGATCTGGGCCAGGAATCACGAACCCAGAGGCTGTATCGGCTGTCACGAAGACGGCGAGCTGACTCCCGAAAATGTTCTGGTAAAGGCTTTGATGCGTCCGTCAATCAAGCTCACTTTGCCTGCCGAGCGAAGGCGGACGGTAGATTTCCGCCGGGATGTTATGCCCATCATTGCGGGAAAGTGTGCTCAGTGTCACGGCAAAGCCGGCTCTGCGCTTCACCTGCCGTCCGAGCTTTCTTTGGTCGGCGGCGCGGGGCAGAAGGCTTGCTTCAATCGCAGCTACCTGAGCCTTCTTGTCCCGGGCAGTCAACCGGGTTATGGAAAATACGTCCATCCGGGCAAGGCCCGGACCAGCCCGCTCGTGTGGCATTTGTTTGGGCGCAATACGTCGAGGCCGTGGGACGATACGTTCTCGCCCAAGACCGTGGTACCCATGCCGCCGGTGGGTTCGGCGGCGATGACTGCGGATGAAAAACAAACGTTTGTAGAGTGGATTGACATGGGGGCTCTATGGGACGGCGTTCCGGGGCCGGATAATCTGCCCGGCTACGAGCATATTAGCCCCGGCCACTGGCCGGGGTACCCCCGCCGAAAGGCGGGGGCTAATAATGGAGGCGAACAGTGAGAATTCCTGGACTGCTCATCGTGATGGCAGCGGTGCAGGCTCTGGCCGCCACGGGGCCAGCGGCTCAAGAGCTGCCGGTCTTTACCGACGTGACCGATGCAGCAGGGATCCACTTCAAACATAGTTACGGCGATTTTGAGCTGAGCAATATCGTCGAGGGCACCGGTGCCGGAGCCATGTTCTTCGACTATAACGGTGACGGCTGGCTCGACATTTATTTCGTCAACGGCTGTTGGCTCAAAGAGATAAGTGACAATCGTGGCCGCAGTCTCAGGGGCAAACTAAGTAACGCCCTGTATCGAAACAACGGCGATGGAACGTTCACCGACGTCACCAAGCAAGCCGGCGTCGCTGATGAAGAACACTACGGAGTTGGCTGCTCGGCAGCCGATTTTGATAACGACGGCGACCTGGACCTCTACGTGCTCAACTACGGGCCCAACGTTTTTTACCGCAACAACGGTGACGGGACATTCACCGACATATCGAAAGAGTCGGGGTTGGCAAACCCCAACTGGAGTCTTTCGGCTCCATGGTTTGATTACGATAACGACGGCGATCTTGACGTCTACGTGGCGAACTATCTCGAATACGACAGCGGTAGATTCCGTTCCTATTATGCCGCCGCCGGATACCCGGGCCCGCTCAGCTACAGAGGCCAGCCGGATGCCCTCTATCGCAACAACGGGGATGGAACTTTCACTGACGTTACCAAGGAAGCCGGCCTGTACCAGCCAAACGGACGCGCCATGAGCGCAACCGTTGCCGACTTAAACAACGACGGTTATCTCGATATCTATGTCCCAAATGATGCCATGGAAAACTACTACTTCAGGAACAAAGGCAACGGCACATTTGTAGAGGAAGGTCTCGTGATGGGCCTGGCCTTCGGTGAGGGGGGCCAGGGCGTCTCTTCCATGGGACCGGCGGTCGGTGACGTGGACCGAGACGGCTGGCTGGATATCTATATCCCTGATATGGGATACGGTTGTCTTCTGATGAATCGAAAGGACTACTTCGAGGACCGCACCGCCCCCACCAATCTGGCCGTCGTCTGTGGTCAGTACACGGGCTGGGGCGGTATTTTATTTGACTATGACTGTGACGGCTACCTCGACGTGTTTGTGGCCACCGGCAACGCCCACCATGAATACACCGAAGAGGATGTGCTCATGCGAAACGATGGCGCAGGCAAGTTTGTTGACGTGGCCAAGCAGTCCGGCGAGTACTTCGGCCAAAAGTACGTCGGGCGCGGCGCGACGTACGGCGACTATGACAACGATGGCGACCTCGACCTTCTTGTGATCAATCTCAACGATAGAGCCCGGCTCTTGCGAAACGATGGCGGCAACCGCAATCATTGGCTCACCGTGCAGGCCAGGTTGTCCGGAGGCAAAACCGATGCCGTTGGCGCACGGGTCACCGTGACAACGGGCTCTTTCGCCCAGGTGCGCGATCTGATTCCGGTCACGGGCTATCTGTCTGGCGCAGACCCGCGGTGTCACTTTGGGCTGGGCAGCGCCGGCAAAGCAGACTCGGTAGAAATCCGCTGGCCGGACAGGCGAGTCACCAGACTGACTGACGTGCAGGCAAACCAGTTCCTTACCGTAATCCAGGAACGTGAAAAATGATGAGTCACGATAACTCTAAGACAAAGGGCAGAAGAGGACGTAGGGTGCGATACTTCGCGCCATTTGCATCTGTCTTCTGTCCTGTCATGCTGGTTATCGCCGTGGCGGCCGGCAGCGTTTGGGCGGCACACGACACGCAAAAACATCCCGTTTATGTGGGTGCCGGAACGTGTGCGACATGCCACGACGGCAAGGGCATGGGCCACCAGTTCAGCAAGTGGCTGGGCTCAAAGCACGCCCGGGCGTATGCGGTCCTGGCCAAGCCCGAAGCCAGGAAAATCGCCGAACTGAGCGGCATTCCCCAGGAGCCGCAGGAAGCGCCGATGTGCCTGGGATGTCACGCCACCGGCGCCCACGCCGAGGAATGGGAAAAGGACGAAACATTCTTCACTCAGGACGGCGTTCAATGCGAAAAATGCCACGGTCCTGGAAGCGAATACATAGATGCTGATATCATGCTGGATCGTGACGCGGCCATGCGAGCGGGGCTGGTGATGCCCACGGTGCAGGACTGCATGCGCTGCCACGAGGTGAAGGGCTCCCACGTGGCGGTCCATAAGCTGCCCAAGTTGGACATGATTCAGGCCGTCCGTGATATTGCCCATCCGACTCCGGCGGACTTTCGCTATGAGCCGGCCAGGCCGCTTCCGGAGGCGACCGCCCCCCGAGGAGGCGAGCCCAAGTACATCGGCGTTTACACCTGTGCGGCCTGTCACAAGGGGCCTATGATGGGATATCAGTTCAGCAAATGGCGCGTCAGTGCTCATGCCTCGGCATACGCCGTGCTGGCAACCGATCAGGCCTACGAGATCGCCAAGGCCGAGAAGTTGAAGGATGAGCCACATAACAGCCCGGCGTGCCTGAAGTGTCATACGACCGCCTACCACAGAATTGCCGCAGGAGGCGTCGAATCATTCTCGCTGTACGAGGGCGTGGGATGCGAGGCCTGCCACGGTGCAGGCAGCAACTACTATGCCGAAGCGATAATGCGGGATCCGCGTGCCGCCAAAGCAGCAGGACTCAAGGAGGTAACACGCCAGACTTGTCTTGGCTGTCATGAAAACGCGCACGGCAAGCCGTTTGATTTCGACGAGGCGGTCAAAAAGATCGCGCATCCCACTGAGCCGCCTAAGGTTGCCCAGTCGCCCCGCTATAAGACGCCTCTCAATATGGCAGTTAGCCCCGACGGCCGTGAAATCTACGTTGCCTGCGAGGCATCTCATACAGTGGTCGTTGTGGACGCCAAAAACCTCAAAGTGGCGGCTGAGATACAGGCCGGTCACCACCCCACCGATGTGACTTTCAGTCCCGATGGGGCCAGAGCCTATGTGACCAACCGCCTGGATGATACGGTCTGTGTTATTGACGTACCTTCGCGAAAAGTCGTTGCTACCATCACGGTAGGTGACGAGCCGCACGGCGTGCTGACGGACCCATCAGGCAAGCACTTGTACGTCCTTAATACTTCTTCGGACAGCATCTCGGTCATTGACACCGCGACGCTCAAAGAAGTCAAGCGATTGGCGGCCAGCCGAAGCCCTTGGTCCTTATCGCTTTCTCCCGACGGCTCGCTCATCTATGTGACCAACAATCTGTCCCGCTTCGTGCCCTTTCGCACGCCCTCGATGTCCGAGGTTACCGTCATCAATACCGACCGTGCAGTTGTACAAGATCGGATAGTGGTTCCGGGGGCCAATTTGTTGCAGGGCGTAGACTGGCACCCCAGCGGCCAGTTCGCCCTGATTACGTTTAACCGCACGAAGAATCTCGTGCCCATGACCCGCTTACTTCAGGGCTGGACGATCACTAACGGGCTGGGCATTATTTGGAAGGACGGCCGGGTGGACCAGGTGTTGCTCGACGAGCCAAGCATGTGCTTTCCGGACCCGGCTGATGTCGCGGTCACGCCTGATGGACGGTTGGCGCTGGTGACCAGCTCAGGCTCAGATCGCATCGCCGTGGTGGACGTTGCCAAGCTTATCTCCATGCTCGAAGCGGCTTCTGATTGGCAGCGCCAGCACGTGTTTGCCAATCATCTGGGCAAACCTACGGAATTCATTATCGCCCATATACAGACGAAAAACAGCCCGCGTGGAATACTCATCGCTCGGGACGGCAAGACTGCGTTTGCGGCCAACGCCCTGGATGATTCGCTGACGGTGGTTGATCTCGACAGGCTCGAAGCGGTGGCAAGGATTGATCTGGGAGGCCCGCAAGTCACTACGAAGGTCCGCTACGGCGAACGTCTCTTCCATAGCGCCGATGTTACCTTCCAGCGGCAGTTCTCGTGTCACTCCTGTCATCCGGATGGGCATATCGACGGACTTACGTACGACATTGAGCCGGACGGCATCGGAATCAGTCCCGTTGACAACCGGACCTTGCGGGGAATTCTCGACACGGCACCGTTCAAGTGGGAAGGGACTAACCCCAGCCTGCAGAGGCAGTGCGGGCCGCGCCTCGCTGTTTTCTTTACTCGAATTCAGCCGTTCACACCCGAAGAGCTTTCCGCACTCGACAACTACATTTGCACCATTCCGCGACCGCCAAATCGCTACCGGCCTTTGGGAGCGGAGCTGACCGAGGCGCAGCGCCGCGGCAAAGCAATGTTCGAGAGGACCATGACCAATGACGGTCGTGTCATCGCGAAAGCAAATCGCTGTGCTACCTGCCACCCACCCCCACTGTACACCGACCGGCAGCGGCACGATATTGGCACGAAACTTCAGTATGACCGCGAATCGGAATTTGACACGCCGCACTTAAACAACATTTACGATTCGGCTCCCTATCTGCACAATGGCATCGCCGAAACACTGGAGGAGATTTGGACGAGGTTCAATCCTGACGATAAACATGGTGTCACTAACGATATGACTAAAGACCAGCTCAATGATTTGGTAGAATATCTCAAGACGCTATAGCTATTTGATACCGAGGGAAAAGTAATTATGATGAGAAGTCTCATAACGGCCTGGGTGCTGTCAGCGCTGCTGTCCGCCGGGCAGCCGGCGTCCGGCGAGTGGCGTGCCGTTTCGGCTGATTCCCTGGATGGGCAGAAGCTGCCTTACGTTTATACGCAGTGGAGACACTTTACCGTAAAGGATGGCCTTCCCGACGACCACATTTTCGCGGTCAAGGCGGACGGCCCGAAGGTCTGGGTGGGTACGGAGGATGGCCTCGCTCGTATCGACAAGGGCACCGGAAGAATTGAAAGCTGGAAGGAGAAGGACGGGTTGCCATGGCGAGTGGTCTCGGCGCTGGATGTAAGTCCCAAAACCGGAGACCTGTGGATCGGCCTATTCGGCGGCGGCCTTGCCCGATTCAGCGGCGGGCGTTTCGACCACTGGCATCAGCTCAACAGCGGTCTGGTCAACGATGTGGTCTACGGAGTAGCAGTTGAAAACGACAACGTATGGGTCGCCACCACCGCCGGCGCAAGCAGATACAACACCATAACCGGTGAATGGACAATATTTACGGAGAAAAACGCCCCAATGGAGGAGATATGGAACTATGCCGTATCTTATGACGGAAAGGCCAAGATATACCTTGCCATCTGGGGTAGCGGCGTTCTGGAATTCGACATAGCTAAGCAGACCTGGAAGGACTACCTCGATCCCGACGGCGAGATGGAAATCGACCTTTACCGAGACGATGGGATTGTCCACGTGATCACTACCGGCGCAAGCTCTGTCGACGATGTGTTATGGGTATCGACGTATTTTGGTAACTGCCGGTATGACGGCCGGCACTGGCGCGGCTTCTACGCTCATGAAACGGGCCTGCCCAGTGACTTTACCAACAATGTCAAGGCCCGCAGTGCCAACGAGTGTTACTTTGCCATGGACAAGGGCCTGGGCGTAGTGGCAGACTTTCCCACCGAAAGCGTAGTTACCTACACCCGCGATCCTAACACCTTGCGGGGTAAGGCCCAGGTCTTCAGGGCTGCAAAACTTTTGACAACGGTAGATATGGAAAAGGCCGTCCCACACAGCTTCACGATCAATCTTGACGTTGACGGCAACGATATATGGGTAGCAACAGGCAAGGGGCTGGGCTGGGGTATAGGTCAAGATTACTATGCTGGCGTAAAAGAAAACCCAGCATGGTTTACCCGCCAAATCGAAGCAGAAGATTTGCAGTCTGCTACGTTCGAACTTGACAGCCAGACAGCCGAAGCTCTTAAAAAGATCAACTCAGTCAACGCCTATCAGGTCCCCGACCTGGGGTTGCGTGAGGATAGGATCTACGCAAAGACGGCAAAAGACGTTGAACCTTTTCGACATGTTAAGCCCTTCAAAGAACACTTTTTGGTCCAGATGGAATACACCGGTCCTGGTCGGGCTATTCCTGAGCCTGACCACGTGGAAGCGGTGAAAATCGGCTTTATCGGTCCGATTATGTCCACGGTTTCCGTTGCCACCGGCGGAAAGAGCCACGAGGAACCACTGGGAATAAAGATGTTGCAGGGGGCGCGCCTCGCCATCGAGCAGGCCAACGCCAAAGGCGGATACCTCAAGCGCAACATCCCCTTTGAACTGGTGGTCAGCAACGACAATGGGCTTTGGGGCGCCTCCGGCAATGAGATTATCAAGATGGCGTATAAAGATAAGGTCTGGGCGATTCTGGGCACGATTGACGGCGCCAACAGCCACATCGCCATCCGGGTAGCCCTCAAGGCTGAAATCGTGATGATGAATTCCGGCGACTCCGATCCCACATTTATCGAAACCAACATCCCATGGGTATTCCGTTGTATCAGCGACGACCGTCAGCAAAGTTATTTGCTGGTCGATTATCTGTACAGGAAACTGGGCGTAAAAAGGGTCGGTATCATCCGTGCGAGCAATCGCTACGGACGATTCGGCGTGCGCGAAATCAACGATGGCAGTCGCCGGCTTGGCAGTCCGATTGTCCTGGAGATGGCTTACAACCTGGGCATCGATGATTTTTCGCTGCAATTGGAACGCATCGGGCAAGCCAACGTCGAGGCGGTTGTTCACTGGGGAGACGCGATTGAGGGAGCAAGAATACTGAACCAGATGCGTGCCATGGGCATGAAACAGCCTTATTTTGCATGTGACCGCTGTGTTTGTGACGAATTCGGGGAAATTGCCGGGGCAAACGCCGAAGGCGTTATCTGTACGTACCCTTGGAACCCAACCAGAAAAGACAGAAAGCTCGAAGATTTCCGCGCGGCCTTTACTGAGCGTTTTGGTGAAGAGCCCGAGACCTATGCCGCCCATGCATACGACGGAATGAACATGCTGATTTGGGGCATCCAGGTAGCTGGCCTGAACCGCGCAAAGGTCCGGGATGTGCTGGCCCATGGAACTCGACCATGGGAGGGTGTGACGGGTGATATTCGGCTCAGCGCCTGCCTGGACGACATCGGGGAGGTGTATCTGGCAAAACGCGAGAACGGCAAATGGAGTTTTTATTCCAGAGAAGACCTGGACATACCGCGAGGTTACTTTCGTCCGCGGGAAAGCGTCAGCCAGACACCACCTGTTGCACAATCTCGCTGAGCAGAAGAGCGCACACATACGCATGCAAAAGATCAGCGGCATAACCTGGGTACTGTCGGCCTTATCGTTG
>CAZPJZ010000063.1:0-9507 GCA_964586995.1 uncultured Pirellulales bacterium
GGTCCCGGCACGGCGCCTAACTGAATTAAGTCACGCCCGTTGAGTAGCGGCTTAGGACGTAACTCGATGTCACCCAGTGCCTTTATCCTTCTGCGCAGTCTGATCAACGGGGCCAGATTTTTCCGGCCGGCACCTTGGGCCTTTTGAATCGCCTTTTGCAACTCATGCAAGTCCCAGAAATACGGCTCCGAGACAATCAGTCGCAGTTCCGCCAGCGACATTGGCTCATTGAGCAGGCGGCCTCGATTGGCCAGCAGGAACTTTACGTGCCTGGTCTGGACCCTGCTAAGTTTCAGAATCCGGCACTTCTGCAGTGCAAATTCTGTTTGGCAACCGGCGAAAAGACCCGCCAGACCCAGAGCAAAGTCGATCTTCCTTGGTAGCCGGTTCAGAACTGCAACTGCACATTTTGCATTGTCGCCCCCAAGGCCTGGAAAAATGGCTTCAGCCAGCCCACTTTCTACAAGCATGGATACGCCGGCAGCACGGTTAGGGTCAACAAGAATCCCCTCCAGCTCTATCGCTATGCGTTCGCCGCTTATCCTGGTTATGTTTCCTGCGAGACGGCAGATCGCCGAGAAAGTCACCGGCTCAATCACAAATCCCAGTTGGGTGGAGAATCGCACCGCCCGCAGCATCCGCAGATAATCCTCGGCGAAGCGCTCATCAGGCTTGCCGATCGTTCGCACGACCTGTTTCCCCAGGTCAGCTTGTCCCTCGACGTAGTCAATTACCTTGCCGGTCAGCGGGTCGTAAAACATCCCGTTGATGGTAAAGTCTCTTCGGCTGGCATCCTCGGCGGCGGTGGCGAACCGAACCGCTGCCGGATGTCTGCCATCGGCATATCCGCTTTCGGTTCTGAATGTAGCCACTTCGACCTGCTGGCCTTCCATCAGCACAATCACCACGCCGAATTTGGCCCCTACCTTCAGCGTGCGTCGGAACAGCCGGCTCACGTCTCGCGGCTGTGCATCGGTTGCCACATCGTGATCGTTGGCGCGCCGGCCCAACAGCATGTCGCGCACGCACCCGCCGGCCAGCAGGGCCTCAAAGCCATCGGCCCGTAACCGCTTAACTATTTTGATGGCCGCTTGCTTGTTCGTCATCTGCTCTTGTTCCGCAATAAGGTTATCGCCATCGTTCCCCACTGGCGCCGCTCTACGGTCTGGAATCGGCCGTAACGCTCCAAGAGCAGTCGGCGACGCTCGGTCCTAATCACCACCATTCCGTCGGAAGTCACCTGGTCCTGCAGCACGTCCATCAGGGCAGCTAACGGCGAATCCGGCTGAACGTTCTGCGTGCGGGCATACGGCGGGTCGACAAAAACCAGACCGTATTTGGAATTTTCGATTTTCGACTTTCGACTTTCGACTTTTCTCTCACCACCGGCACCAATCTTAAAAGCGTCAGCCCTTATAATCCTGGACTGTTTGACAAAGCCGGCCTTTTCTATGTTCCTATCCAGAACGGCGATGACTCTGGGGTCCTGCTCCACGAACGTGACAAACTCAGCCCCCCTGCTCAATGCCTCAAGGCCCAAAGAACCTACGCCACAAAATAAGTCCGCCACTTGCGCGTCGCCCGGCAGGTCGTAGTTGTAGAGCACGTCGAAGAGCGACTCTTTAACTCTGTCGGTAATGGGCCGGCTATCTTGCGTCTTCGGGCTGAACAGTTTCATTCCGCGTCTTGAGCCGGCGATTATTCTCATCATATTTAGCCCCGCAATCCTTCGGTTTCGCTCTGGAGGAGCTGATTGCGGGTTTTGCGCTACGGTTTTGTCCAGTAATCGACGACCAGAACCTGCTCCAGGTATGGACCTAAGCTGGCGGCAAGCTCTTTATGTGCCGGGTGTGGCAGGTACTTGGCTCTATCCTCGGCGCTGCGAAAAGTGACCACAAAACAATGCGTATAGCCCTGCGAGCGGTTCTCCACGCTCACATCTGTGCCCCATTCGAGATCGTATATCGCATCAATCTTGCCGGGCAGTTCGCAAAAGGCATTCTCGATCGCCTTGATTTGTTGACCGTTCGTGCCCTCCTTGAACCTTAGCAGCACGACGTGACGCAGAACCTGGGCGGGCTTCTCGGCCGCCATGGCCCCCTCCGCAGGCATATGCTTGGTCTCGTGCACACTGACACAGCCAGACAAAGCAACTGCAATAACCGCCAGACACAAAAGATTCTTGATCATGTTCAGATACCTCCAACAACTTTACCGTTTGTTCGTTTCTACCACTTTCCGGATGACAGATTGTATCAGCGGGCTCCGTTGGCGTCCATCCCGAAATTCCAGTGAGCACGTCATGTGTGACCAGATTGTGCGCCAGAGCCTTGTTATTGAGAGCACCGACCTGCAGGGGTTCGGCTACCTCAAAACTGTCGAGGCAAGAGACTGCCTGTATATCCGATACTCTTTGCCCTAAGCGTCAATCTCAGTTCAAAGTAGAAACTCCCTTATATCAGTGGCCCATTGTCTGAACCTATGGGCGGGCAACGTCACCGTCTGCCATTTCGGGCTGCGCCTTTTCATAGAGCACCGGTAGTCATCCAACTTGATACAAAATAGTATGTATCTATTTCCATCGTACTCGAAGACGCACCTGCCGTCAAAGTCAACATCGACCTTCTCCACGCCGTAAACAAAGACGAAGATAGCTTCATGCCCCCGTCCAAAAACCTCCTGCCACTGGGCCAAGCCGTCCACGTCTTCGGTGGTGACCCAGCATTCCAGACCCGCTAATTTAGCCAGGCTTGTCCCCTTGAATTTTCTGCCTTTGACCTCGGCTATTATTGTTTGCCCGTCGCGCCGATAGATCAGAAAGTCGAAGCTCTTGATTTTATGACGTGCGAAGACGGTCCTTTTGTGCTCGTCCACTGCAACATAGGGCACGTGGTTGTCTATCAGCCAGTTTTCAAAGGCCCGCTCGTACGGGTCGCCGCGAGAGTCCCTCACCTGGATGCGCACTGGTCTTTCGCTGTCGGCTTTGTCAGGACATTCGCCTTGCGTATGCAATCCGGCATCCATAAACTGTCATTTGTCTTTCTTCGTCTGGTCCAACTTGGACAGGAACTCATCGACAGCAACCAGTTCCTGCTGACCGCTGGCCATGTTCTTGACCGTGAGCTGATGATTTTGGATCTCCGAGCCGATGATGATACACATCGCGGCGTTTTGCGCCGCGGCCTCTTTGAGCTGCTTACTCAAGTTGGCGTTCTTGTAGCTAAATCCAGCCGTCCGGCCGGCGGAGCGCAACTGCATCGTCAGCTTGACAACCGCTTGCCGATAAACCTCACCTACACAGGCGACAAAGTAGTCCAGCTTGCGCGGCGGCAGTTGCTTCTGCAGCAGCCCTTTTTCCTGCAGCAATATGGCCAAGACGCAATCGCCTATCCCGAAGCCGGTCGCAGATACAGCCTGGCCGCCGAATAGCTCAAGCAGGTTATCGTATCGCCCCCCGCCGCCGATGGCACGAAGCTCACTGGCCCGGTCGTAAATCTCGTACACGATGCCCGTGTAGTAAGCCAGACCTCTGACTATACCGATATCAAAGACACAATAGTCGCCGACCCCCATGACATCAAGAAGCTCGAACAGTTGCCGCAACTCGTCCACCGATTCTTTGGCCCGGTCGGATAACTGCACGATGGCACTGATCTGCTCTGTCGATTTGACATTCATCAGTTGAAGAATCCTGCGGCGGGTGCTTTCGTCCGCGACTACTTCGGCAAGCATTTGCGTCAAGGTGTCAGCGGGCACTTTGTTGCGTTTGTCGAGCACACCATATACCTGGTCCAACTGCCCATCGGGTATGCCGACAGCCCGCAATAATTCGGCAAGCATTTTTCTGCTGGATATCTTTACGACAACGTCACCGGGCGTCAGGCCGACTTCGCGCACATAATCCAAAGCGCAGAATATCACCTCGGCGTCTGCCAGGACATCGTCCACGCCGATTATGTCCACATTCCACTGGAAGAATTCCCGCAGGCGGCCTTTCTGCGGACGTTCAGCCCGGAACAGCCTCGGCACCGAGAACCATTTTATGGGCTTGGGCAGAGAATTGATTCGCTGGTTGACCATGCGGGCCAGCGTCGGTGTGATTTCAGGCCGCAGCGCAAGGTCTCTGCCGCCTCTGTCTTTGAGCGAAAAGAGCTGCTCGACAATTTCGTCGCCGCTTTTTATCTGAAACATCTTCAAATATTCAAATATCGGCCCATCGTACTCTTCGAAACCGTTGCGCAAGGACACCTTTTTCCAGCCGTCGATTATCCAGTTTCTTACAGCCATATCCTCAGGATAAAAATCCCTTGTGCCTTTTACCGCCTGTATCTTCATTTCTATTTCTTTCCGCGCTTCGTCGCTTTGGGCTTTTGCTTAACCTTATTGTCGAATTTGACCCTCATATATTCTTGCATCTGCTTATCGCTGGTAAAATGCAGCTCGTAGTCGTACTCGCCCGGGACAAAGTCGCAGGTGGCGTGACGGTACTGGCGGCAGATCCTCGGCCTTGTGGGATAAATCTTGCACCGGCGGTCTTTGGCAGAAAGGTGTCGGCACCTATTCTTTATGCTGATGTACCAGTCGCCCCGCTCTACAAAAATCGTGATGCCCCGATGGCAAAGAAACCATCTGATATCGTCGTAGTCGGCCCGCGTCTTAGGCGTGTCAATGGGCAGGGCAAAGTACCTGCAGCACAGCCCGTTGCACCTGTCACACTGACATTTTTCCACCATTGCTGTCAATCCGACCAGCCAAGCACTGGATTCGCGTACGAACCAGCCGACACTATAAGACATAGGCCAGTCACAGTCAAGAAAGGCCGAAATACGTAAGGTGGGCGACAGAGCATAAGGCATGATCGCTCACTCAGAACAGAGCCGCGGCTCTAAAGGAGCAAGTCCGTGCTAAGATACGAACGTGTAGGCAGGCACCACCTACCATGCTGGCTGAGACCGCCACGGCCATATTCTGTGGCCCCGCAATGATCGGCCACAGACAAGCCAAACAGAATTTGACCGCCAAAAGACCATCACAGTCTTTTCGAGGCACCAAACACAAAACTTCTAACGATTAGCGGCACCATCAGGTGTGTAACTGCCTCGTGCCCGGCAAACGCAGTGAGCAAAACGCTCAAAGACATAGGCATCGCCTATTGCAACATTGTAATTGCTGATTTGCGGATAACCGACATTGCAGTCTTGACTACTGGTGCCGACATTCTCGCCGCGCCTTAAGGCTCTGTGGATGGCTCCGGCTGCACCATAGCACAGGTGGATTGCCTCATGTAAGATGACACTGGCTCTTTCTATACGGGGGTGCTGAACTCGTACTCCCGCCTGCTCCACTTCGACATGCCCCCTAACTGCACCCGTTCTTGGCTGGATAAATGGGTTTGGCTTGGGCGTGGTTCGGTATGCTGGTTGCCGTGGCAGACTGAAATAAGTCTCATTCAGGAAGATCGTGTTTGGCTTTTCGGGCAGGACATACCCGAAAGTATCTCCACCTGCCGAACCCGCCTCCCGCTTCACTACCTCATATGTGGCCAGTCTGAAAGATCCACGCTTTAGGCTCGTTAGCCGTTTGTGAATTCTCTGGTATGCCTCATGAAGCTCATTGACTTGCTGAGGAGCTGGCAGATTGAGTCTGAAGTGAATGCTGAGCAGAGACAAGACTCTCAATTGGTACGGACTCAAACGTCCCGGAATCCTGGGATCATGTTCAGAAACGACATGCATCTTTATCTGGTCCTGGCGGACAGAACCCAGCACATCAGCAGTCGTTTTCGCCATCTTGGATGCCAGTTGCAATGCTAACTGGATTTCTCGCCACTCACCGGTCGCTACTTGCGGCTCTTCTCCGGATCTGTCATTTCGGGCCATATTACACCTCCACAGAGGTCCGTAGAACGACCTCGAAGCTCGCTCCTTGCCAAATATTAGTTGTTGGTGCCAGGGTCAGCGTAAGGGAGTGGCCCCGCTGAAGCGAACGCTCAGACAATCTTGAGCGTAAATCGCCGGTCATAGTTCATTCCATGCCTCAGAGTTCGTAACCCCGCGCTACCCACCAGCGTCAAGAAGCGACCTGGGTACGGGCGTACCGTGCAAGGACCGCTTATAGCTTGTTATACGCTTTGAACTTCTTGACGACGCGCGGCCGGGTGAAAAATATCAGCCCAACCAGAGGATAACCAATGGAAAACAGCAATCCAAGAACGGTACTCGCTATCATCACCGGCACCATAATCATCCGTGCTGATTCTGAGTCCTGGGCATTCGTCAATGCAGGCATTTTGGAAAACATGTGCCACGTGTTTACAACCGTTACAATCGGGCTGTATATTATCATGATGATACAGTACACCAGGAAGGCTTTTCTGGCGGCCAGAGTAGCCTTCAGCAGCCTGATGCCCGTAATCAATAAAAATAGCGATAGCCCAAAGCCGGTGAGCAGCATAGGCAATTGGATATACGGCGGCAACTGGAGTTCTCGCTGCATTTCGCTCCTTGGGCCAACAAGCAGCGTAATTAGACTCATCAGCAATCCCAGCAGCCCCCACGACCCGAAAACAATACTCAAGATTCCAAAAACTACCGCCGATTTCGGCTTCTCGCCAACCGAATGAGGTTGATCACCGTAGGTTTCCGGTCTGTCATAGTATTGGCTTGCATCCATCATCGTTACTCCAGAAAGGTACGGCTTGCCACAATACGAGCACCGCAATCCGTGACCACTAGTCCAAGATGTGCCCGCTCGTCTTGCATAGTCTATGCTGTTGCGGGAGCTTTTCAAGAATAAAAACGGTCCGCCGGCGCTCTGAAGCAGCCTGGCAAAAGGTGGCAAATCTTTTTGCTTTTTTCACCGGAGCATTTGAGTTATACTGTGTGGCCAAATGCGCCCAAATAAATTCGGGGCTAAACGCCGCCTGAATAGCACTGGCGGCAAGATTGCTGGGCTTGTTGTTAGGAACTACAGTCTTTTGATGTGCATAGAGCCGAATTGGAAGGAGAAGACCCAATGACTACGAATGAGCACGAAGGATATCCGATGCGGAGTACATGCTGCCCGTGCGGCCACCAGCATCCGGCCGGCGGGGTCACACGGCGAGGTTTTCTGCAGGGCATGGGTGGAGCGGCCGTTTTGGGAGCGGCGCTTACCGGCCTGACGTGGTCCACTCTGTCAGCCGGCCAGCCGCCGGTGGCGGTCGCCCCGCCGCGACGACCGTTGCGGGTTAAACCGATCCTGCTGTACTCCACGTACACCCCCCGCCCGCAGACGAGCTGGCGCAGCTGGGGCGGCATCGAGACCCAGGCACAGGCCGACGCCGAGGTTGCCCGCATCGGCGGCGAGTTAAAGCAGTTGAAGGCCAAAGCCGACTTCCCGGTCGAGTTTCTGCCCGTCTCGGCAATTCGCGGGCCGGACGGCTTGGCCGCAATCTCCGACCTGGCCGGCGCAGAGGCCATCGTACTCTACGCTGCCGCCGGACCGCAGAGCACCTTCGACGCCCTGACCAAGACGGGCAAGAGCATCATCTTTTTCGTCCGCAGCAAGTCCGGCCCGCACTACCTCTGGTACGAGATCGTCAGTCCACGCTATCTTCGCCAGCACACCGATACCTTGCAGGTCAAAGGTATGGACGAACTGGACGTCGTCGTGGACGATCAGGACGAGATGCTCTGGCGATTGCGAGCGCTGTGCGGGCTGCACAACGCGCTGGGGACAAAGATACTGGCCGTCGGCGGCCCGGGCGCGTGGTCACAGCCGATCCAGGCCGTCACGGAGCGCGTCGTGCGCCAGTGGCGGTTCGACATCCAGACGGTCTCCTACGACGAGCTGGGCAAGCTGATCGCTCAGGCCCGCGCGGACCAGGCGGCTGTTACCCTGGCCCGCCGCCGCGCCGAGGAGTACCTCAAGCTGCCCGGAACCACGCTGGAAACGAAGCGCGAATTCGTGGACAACTGCTTCTTGCTCGACCAGGTCTTCCGCACGCTGATGCGCGAGGCCGGCTGCAGCGCGATCACCGTGCATCACTGCATGGGGACCATCATGACGGTTTCTGAGACGGCGGCGTGCCTGACTCTCACGACGCTCAACGACGACGGGTACCTGGCGTTCTGCGAATCGGACTTTGTCGTGATCCCGTCCGGGGTGCTGCTGGCCGGCATCTGCGGCAAGCCGGTCTTTCTGCACAATCCGACCTGGCCCCACAAGCAGATCATCACGCTGGCCCACTGCACGGCCCCGCGCAAGATGGACGGCAAGCACCTCGAGCCAGCCAGAATTCTCACCCATTTCGAGTCGGACTATGGCGCCGCGCCGAAGGTCGAGATGCGCAAGGGCCAGCGGCTGACCAGCATCATCCCGGATTTCGCCGCCGAGTTCTGGCAGGGACTGTCCAGCGAGGTCGTCGAGAACCCCTTCCTGCCCATCTGCCGCTCGCAGATCGAGGTCAGGTACGAGATCGAGAGCCAGGCGCTGGCCGAGCGGCTCCGCGGATTCCATTGGATGACCTGCTATGGCGACTACACCCGCGAGGTCGGCTACGCCCTGCGGCGGGTCGGAATCCGGTGGGAGACTCTGACCGCCTGAGAGACCGTTGAGTTTGTCCAGAAGTGAGGGAAAGTGACATGAGAAAAAGCTGCTCGATTCTGAAGTGGTGTTTGGTCTGCGGTGTGGTTTTCTCGTTTGTCGGGGCTCGGTCGGCCCGGGCCGTGAGTCTGTACGTTTCTACGGAGGGCAATGACCGATGGTCGGGACGCACGGCCCAGCCGAACGCCGAGCGAACCGATGGGCCGCTCGCCTCTCCGGCCGGGGCGCGCGATATCATCAGGCGATTGAAATCGCAGGGCCCATTGACCGAGCCCGTGCGGGTCATCGTAGCCGACGGAAGTTATACGCTGAGCGAGCCGTTTGTGCTGACGGCTGAGGATAGCGGAACCGAGAAGTGCCCCATCAGTTACGAAGCGGCCCCCGGCGCCAAACCAATTCTCACCGGCGGCAGAGTCATCAGCGGATTCAAACGCGGTGATAACGGCATCTGGCAGACGAATGTACCGGAAGTCACGGCCGGCAAATGGTACTTCGAGCAGTTGTTCGTAAACAACCGCCGTGCCGTCCGCGCCCGCACGCCCAACAAGTTCTATCACTATATGGCAAAGACATCGGAAGTGCCTATCGAGGGCAGCTCCGAAAAGTTCCGCCGGACGACCTACGTGCGTCCCGATGCTCTGGAGCCGCTGCGAAACCTTCAGCCGCGCGAAATCAGCGATGTCACGCTGGTGGCGTACCATAAGTGGTGCATCACGCGCCGTTTCATAACGGCCATCGACACCGAGGCCAACGCCATCGTCACCATCGGCGAGAAGCTCAAGACCTACTCCGATTGGCCCGCCAATACCCGTTATCACTTGGAGAATTTCAAAGCCGCTCTGGATGCACCGGGCGAATGGTTCCTTGCCCGCGATGGCACGCTCTACTATAAGCCCCTGCCGGGCGAAGATATGAGAAAGG
>CAZPJZ010000064.1:0-9413 GCA_964586995.1 uncultured Pirellulales bacterium
AATCGAGCTCTTCGGCCACCTCCTCAATGACCGTTGTTCTCTGCTCATAGGCGACGTCTATGACCGAGGTAATGGCGGCCCGGGTGGATATAGCCGGTTTGACCGCCAGGCCCGTCATCTTGGAGACGTTGTCCACCGCATTTGCATCCAGAGGCTTGGATAGCACTACCGTCAGTTCGTTATCCTGGCCATCCCGTTTTATCCCGATAAGGAAATGGTGCTGGGCGTATGTTGCAGGGACCGCCTCGATGAACTCCACAGGCACGGCCCTTTCCGGTATTTCAGGCAGGTACTCCCAGCCCAGCGCCTCGGCAAACAGTTTCAACACCACGTCCTCGGTGAAGTACGGGCAGCTAAGCAGAAGCTCGTCCAGCCGCTCGTGGCTGCTGTTTTCCTCCAAAAATCTGGTTAGCCGTTCAGCATCAACCAGTCCCGTGCGCTTGGCAGTTTGTATCAATAGCTCTTTCATCGTATCTAAGGCCTACAGCAGCATAGCGCATTTTACCAAATTACGGCCAAAGAATCTTCAGGCGCCCGGATTGCTTCGCGGCACCCCCTCAGCAAGGACGACGAAGCAATCTTCAAACATGCCTGCAATAACCTGCATGTCGCCACGACTTTCTGCCGGTTGCCTAATCGGCTTCGAGAACTTTCAGTGGGTCCATTGGTTTTGGCTTTATGCCCGGCCAGTCCTGATACTTTTGCATTTCTTCTTCGTATTTTTCAAATCTGTCCTGGTTCTTTCGCGACACTATTTCTATGTCAGATTTTGCGGCAAGTTCTTGGCCGGGCCGCAAAATGTGGGCCTTGACAAACACATAGAGCCGACTTTGCTCGTCTGTGTTGGATACACTTCTGAACAGTCCTCCCAAGAGCGGAAGATCGCCGAGAATGGGTACCTTACTGCCGCCTTTGCTTTGCTTGATTCTCTCCAGACCGCCCAGTATGATCGTCGTGCCATCGGGAACAGTTACTTTGGTCTCTACGTTGCTGGTCAAAAGATCGGGCGGCGTTGGGCCCTTCTTCTTCGTATCACCGCTGGTTATCTCATAATCGGGTCGGAGGCGAAAATCGATACGCTCCAAACTGGCGGCGAGCTGAAGCTGGTCGCCTTTGCTTATATGCGGTGTTATGGTCAGCGTAATGCCGGCCTTGAAGCTTTCAAAACCGACCTGTGTAGTGGCGGTCGGAGCGGTGGCCGCCGTGCCGGGAATAATTTGAGTTTCTTCTCTAACAATGCTTGTTTGCTCCTCCGTTTTTATCACTCCTTGCTCGTTATCATTAACCAGCAGTTTCGGCCTTGCCAGTATCCTGCCATAGCCCTTTTGCTGCATCAGCCGCAGCAGCGCCTGGATGTGCCGGTCTGCGTAGAAGGCTTTGCCTCCAGCCGCAGCGGCTGAGATGGCTTCGATGATTCTTTCTTCAGGAAACGGGCTGAGCAGCGCACTGAGGCCGGGTGCATCCATCTTGCCTCCGGCTTCGAGTCTCGGCCATTTCGAGACCAGGTCCAGGTCAAGGGCGAACTCCTCGTTCTTAGTGATTTCAACAAGCGTTACGTCAAGCAGCACTTGAGGGCGATACTCATCCAGGGTCTTTATAAGGCTGCTTATCCATTGTTGATTCTCCTTGCTGGCGTAAACGATAAGCGAATAGGTCTTAGAATCTGCGACAAGGACAATCTCATCTTCTTTTCTTCTTGGCGTCTTCTCCGTAGTGATGATCTTAGCATCCTTATCCTCCTTGGTGGTGGTTTCGGTAATGAGCTTTTCCAGGACCGCAGCAAGATTGTTCGGGTCCTGGTTCTCGAGCGGATATACGACATAAGGGATTGTGGACGCTTCGGCTTGGCTGTCTACGAAATTGACAATGGTAGTTATCCGGGCGTGCTGCTCAGCGGTGGCGTTAACCAGAAGTGAATTGGTCTGCCCTATTACCACCACCTGAGGCTCTTCGACCAGCGGCTCCCTCACCTCAGTCGTTGTTGTTGTAGTTGGCATCGTCGGCGTCGGCTGGCCTGGAGCGGTGGGGGTCGGCTGCCTGACACCGGTGCCGGTGATTCTCTGGGAAGTCGTAGTCGGCGTGGGGCTGACTATGCCCAGTTCCTGCAACTTTGTTTTGACCTCTTCGGCCCCGACGTGCTCGATCCTATATAGTTGCAGCGTCCGAAGGTCCTGCTGTTCCACATCTAACGCATCTATCAGATCTTCCACTTCTTTCAGTTGCTCTTGGACCCCTATCATCAGTATGCGATTGGTCCGCTCATCGGCATCGAGGTAAACGGTAGGTTTGACCGGCTCCGGCTGTGGGGCTCTCGGCTGGCCTGGTTGGGCAGCAGACCGTTGTCTGGCGGCCGTCCAGGCGGCCCTCTCTCGGGCTATTCGCAGGTTGTACTGCGCATCCGTCTCCCCGGCTCGGCGCGGACTCGGGGTATACTCTCCGGCCTCCAATAATTCCGGGACGGTCACTGATACGGTTCCCAGTTGCTCGGCCAGCGTCTTAACCTTCTCGGCAAGTGTTCTGGCCATCGTGTATTTGAGCTGCCTAAAGCTGAATTTTTTGGGATCGCCCGGCTTGTCGATCATCAGAAGAAGTTGTTCTACGCGAGGCATGCGGTAGGCATATTCGGTCACTATGAGGGTCTTGGCCTCCGGGATCGACGAGACGCTTTCACCGAGTCTCATGCCGCTCAAAAGATTCTGGGCACTGGTTGTATCAATATGCTTCAGTTCAAAGATGCGGCTTATCACCACGTCGCCGGGCCTTACAGCTTGTATCTTTTGGCCATTTGCCTGGAGAGTCGGATCAATTTCCAATACCCTTTCCCGGGGAACTATCGTAACCAGGTTGTCCTTGCGGGTCATCACGAAGCCTCGAAACTTAAGCGCCGACTCAAGCAGTGGATATAGTTCCCTGACCTTGATGGGGCCTTTGAGCCTGCCTTGCAGTTTGAGGGTGACCCCGCCCTTTATTTCGTTCGGGTCATACATAAAATCCAGGCCCAGGTATCTGCCCGCCAGACCCAGCAGCATGGTGATGTCAACATTATCAGGCAAATCCAGGCTGAGCGTTTGCTGGCCATTGGGAATAGGCTCGATTCTGTACGTGCCGACGGAGGCATTCGGCTCGGCAATTTCACTGGGCTGCTCAGGTTTGACCACTTTTTGTTCTATCTTCGGGCTGGGTGCCGGCCCAGGTCCGCCCGCAGGCTCAATCTGTAGCTCGGGCGTTGGCTCGACCGATACCTCGTTCGCTTCGGGTTCGGCTTTGACGTCGTCAGCGAGCAGTTGGCGAATCGTCTGCTCCGGCACTGCGTCAACGGCATTTGGCTCTTTTGGCTCGACGGGCCGTACAACTGGCTGGCCCTGCACGGGCGGCGATGGCTGCGGGTTTTGCAGTTGATCAATCGCTAAAACGATCTTTTCCACCAGGCTGGCCGGGGCAATAACCAGCACCATATCATTGTGGACGTCAATGATTCCTCTGACGCCTCCGTTGTTGCGAGGCGGATGCACGAAGTCTCCCAGCGATACGTTACCAATCACCGTTGCGATCTGATCTTTGGAAGGTAGGTCCTTGGCCTCCAGAGCGGGAAGAATCGGTTTTATGACATATTCTTCCTTGGCGTCCACGTCAGCCAGTTCCAGCAGTACAACTGCCTTAGACAGTTCGCGTGGCCGGCCGGTCACCAAAAGCATGTTCGTGCCGGGAAGTTGTGACACTGTGCCCAGCTTGAGTTCAGCGAGCAGCTTCTGGCCCTGCTGGGCTGATATGTGTTTTAGCGGAAAGCCTCTAACGCCGATAGGTCCGGACGCATCGCTTTGGTCCGCAGCAAAAAGGCAGCCGCAGCGCAGCAGAACAGTGACCAGCAAAACGGGCACCAAGGTTTTGCTGCGGCCCCCACGGCAGAAATGTTGACCTCTCATCATAATACCCCTTCGTCCCGGGTCCGACATAGTTACAGCTTGCATCCCGCTCCCTGAAAGTGCTCGCCAGACGTGGACCCTCAACACACCATAAAACTTACCACATCCAACCCAGCTTCTCTTTTCCGGTTTGCACAGCAGCAAAGCTATGAAAAAATGGGGCTTTTGCCAGTCAAAAGCCCCTGCGCACATCTGCCGTGCAGGCCTCAGAGACCAGCCACTTATTCAGACATGCAGACGGGCCGAAAGTTCCCGGCGATTTGGCCAAAAAACACAAATTTCAGTACTGGCAGCGGGGAAAAAAGCCATGGCGGCGGCTAAGCGAAAATCGACAGCCGAGGTGGGTATCCCGGCAAGAATACGCCGCGCCTGCTGAGGCCGAGCCGCTCACATTCTGTCTTGTATGCCGGTCGAAGCTGCTCCGGCAAGAAAGGCATAGGGTCGCGCATGGGTAGGCGGTTGGCATTGCCTTCGTGTGAAGGCCCTATCTTGTCCGCGGGGGCCTTTGTATTGGTCTGGGCGAGCCCGTCGGCCTTGGACCTGGGTCATTTTCGGGTTGATTCGGGTCTTGCTGAATGCCGTTCAGTTTCTTGCCTAAATCATCTAATTTCTGCGCTTCTTGGGTATCTATCCGCATGGATTTGAAAGTGGAGATAAGTTCTTCCATCATGGCAGCACTTTCCTCGGGGCTGTGGCCTGAGCCGGCCTTATCCGAGGTGGAGCTTTTCTGCAAGGTTCTGAGCTTTTCGACCAAATCTGTCAGCGCTGCACTTTCTTGCTCGCTGATATCTGGCGGTGCAGGCGCAGCTACAGGGGCGGTGGGCCTGACGCTGATTGCCGAAGCCGTCGGGGCAGCCTTGGGGGCGATTTGGGCGCTGCTCACCGCCGCCGAGGCCGGTGCCTCACCTTCCAGAAGGCTTATTTGCGGAAGCCTTGGCTGCACCGACATCTGCTTGGTTTCTTGGCCTTCCTCGTCCTTGTAGACGATCAGCCCGTCCTTTATCTGCTCAATGACGATATGGCCTAATTTGCTGCCCGGACCGACCCAGCGCAGGCCGCTGCCCGGCTCGTTGATAAATGCCAGCGACTCCTCCGGGCACGTCTCGTGAACGCTGGTACCGACCAGTGTGAATTTAGCGGACGCTTTCGGAGGCGTGGGGGCCACAACGGGCCTTTGCCTCATCGGGATAGTTGGCCTTGGCTCAGGACGCGGATTCAGGTACAGTGCGAAGGATTCGGCCTGTTTTACCAGCGGCGAGGTCTGACTCTCGTTGCCCGTTGGCTTGTCGCCCTTGGCTTGCTTGAATGCTTCGATCACGCTGGGTGAATTCAAGAACTGCTCGGCTTCTTCGTCCGCCCGCACGCCAAAAAATACTGGAAAAACAAGAAGGACGCCCGCTAAAATCGCCATTGCCACGGTTGTTATTCGCAATGTCTTTATCATATTTCGTGTCCGCGCATTTACGCTGCCTGTGGATATCTGTACTCATTCTACGCCGGAACTGGCAATGCGGATCGCGCGGCAGCAGTGCCATCGGCTATTTTATTCGACATTAGCCGGGGCTTTAGGTTCCCTCCAGCGAACAATTTTTCACAAGAACTTCATAAATTGGGGTGCTTCTGGCCACCTGAGAAGTGGCAGGCACTGCAGCTCATTTCACCAGGCGAGTTTTCGAGCTTGCCGCCTCTTGCATGACAACTATTGCACGATTTTGTTTCCGGGCTTAAGGCGTGGGTGGCGGCAAACTGGTCCTGAAGATTGCGGTTAAGAATCTGCACGGTCATCTTAGCGATGTCGGCAGTCAGACGGGCACATCGCTCGTTATGCTCTTTGCTAAAAGCGCGATGTCCCGACACCTTGCACCAACTGCTGACCGATACGTGGCAAAGAACAGAATTGGACACGGACTTCCGCATTTCCATGCTCAATTTTGCCTCTTTGGGCACGTAAGTTGGAAGTGCTGCTGTTTCATACCATCTAAATAGCTCATGCGTAAGGAGCCGCGCCTGGTCTTGCGTGGCGGCCAAAAGGCCGATAACAGCAGCGCCCCCGTTCAATCCGCCGCACAGGGAGCCCCAGCCAGCCACTCCGCCTGCCCCGTATTTCATCATATCAAACGGGAAAGACTTGTGCGGTTCGCCTGTTTGCTCCGCCAGTTGTCCCACTATACTCTTGAAGACCGCGTACATGCAGTGACCCTGGTAATAGTCTTGGTATGCCCTATCTGCGGTAATATCCGGGTCCAATCTGGCGAAGACCCATGGCAAGCGAGGCTCTTTGGCTGGAGGCGATGCCAATTGCTCACGCACGCACGAAGAAACAGCACACGAGCCGGCAGCGATGCCAGCCAGCGCAAGCATTTCTCTTCTGGTAAGTGTTTTCATTTCTTGTCTTTTTTACAGCACATCAGAGTCGAGCCCGCACGCTTGTTGGCTTGTGGCAAGCCCAATGCAAGCCGGTGGCCACTAATTCTGCACAGCGGTTATTCTTTTTTGCCATCTGCGGCAGACTTTGGCCGGCTCCAATGGATGATTTTTTCCAAATATGCCGCCTCGTTGCCGGCATATTCGGTGCTCTTTTCGGGCGTGTGGCAGTCCAGACAGGTCGATTTTGGCCCGGTGGTTTTGATTTTCCCGAGCGTTTTGACGTGTTCGGAGCCGGGGCCGTGGCAGTTTTCGCAGCCCACGTCCTTCAAGTGGGCGGTCTGCTCCTGCGAAATGAAGCCGCTTGTGTATTTCATGCCCACCACATGGCACAGGACGCACTCCGGGTCAAACTGCGAGCCGACCTTCTCCAGCGTCGCATAAGCGTGGGCGTGGGCTGTCGTCTGCCACTGCTGATATTCATGCTGATGGCAGAACCTGCAGGCGTCTGAGCCGACATATCCCAAGCCGTGCGGCAGCGAGAAACGCGGATATTTCTCCAGAAGACGATGCTCCTTGACTAACTGCTGATAGTCTTTGTACAGCCGGACAAGATCTGCCTCTTGCGGCAGCTCCTCTTTAACCGCAATGTCTTGAAAAGCCACCTGCAATCTGCCCCCGCCTTGGGCAGCTTCTGTTATTTGCAGTCTGCACACGTATCTGCCGTAACGGCCTACCGAAAAAACCAGCGGCCTTTCTTGGCTCGGCTGGCCTACCACGAGCGGCTCGTCCGAATCAGAAGGACAAACGACACAATCTACAGTCGGGGCAGTTTGAATGACAGACTCAATAATCCCGGCATCACTGTGCGTCAGGATAAGGATATTGACGGCCCGCACATTCGCAGGCGCAGCGAAGAGCTCGTTGATCCGTTCTATCGGGTTTGATTCCGGGTCAAAGGCGGCAACCGTGACGGCTACCTTTTCGCCGTTCAGTGACAAGTCCTTGCTGAATTGTCCTGCGATATTTGTATCGACGGGCTGCTTGCCAGCGATAACGTTAAAAATTGAGCCGATACCGTTCAGAAGTCCCAGATTATTGAGTCTATCGATATCCTCGGCGGTGAGGCTGACCAGGTCGTAGTCGAGCAGGTCAAACGCTCGGATGATCGTATTGAGCTTTATCAGGTCCTGCTCGCCGTCACCGGCCACTAAAGAGCCGGTATCAACAATCAATCTGCTGTGCTTGGGCGCAGTGCTGAAAATTGTCGCCCGCCTGTCCAATCCGCCCAGTTGTCCGCCGCTGCAGCCGCACGGCTGTAGCTCTCCGAGTTCGTTGCCGGTCAGAAAGATGGTGATCCTGTCCGGTCTGTCAATCGATCTCGGCGGTGGGGTGCCTTGTCGGGCTAATTCACACGACAGTCCCAGCAGCAGCATACAAAGGCAAGCTGCCAGCCGTTGCCTATGCCAGCTTGATTTTTTGGTTTTCACGAGTCCAGTTCCAATCCAATGCGAATTGATAGAGGCTTTTCGGTTCAATAGAACCCGCGACACGTAATCGTCAGTTTGTCCCCGCCGGTGAGATTGACAACAAAGACATCGCTGAACCTTTTGTCCTCTTTAGCCTCCGGCGGCGTAACTTGAACCTCGAATTCGTAGCCGCTACTGATCTTTTTCTGGCTCAGAACCTCGATGATATTGTTTTGTGATGAGGTGGACTCGACCTCGAAGTCTTCGCCGTAGTTGCTTAGCACCCACACTTTTCTGACCACCGGCTTTTGCGGCTCGGCCTTGAGCACAATTATCTGCGGCGGGGTAATCTTGAATTTCGGCAGGGCGCTGAAGGGGATGCCGACCTCGCGGCATTCCGGATGTGTCAAGCTGATTACTATCCGCCCACCCTGGCCTCCTTCCACGCCCTTCTGCAATTTCTCTATATCTATTGTCGGTTGCAGCACAAATTTCGTCGCCTGTACCGCCGGGTCAATATCAGCCGTCATGGAATCCCCGGTCGCCTGGAAATTCGTTATTGAGAACGGCTTGCCGTCCAGACTGGTCAGCGTAATCGCCGGGCCGGCCGTATCTTTGTCCTTGAGCAAAAGCCTCAACGCGCTGGGAGTATAGGCCACCTTGGGCACGATCCTGGCCCTGATCGCCAGTGTCACGTCAGGCTGGGTCGGATCGTTGCTGTATACGTGCACCTCTCTCCTGAGCACCCCCGGCACGGTAAAGGCCTGGAACTTGGCCTGCACCACCCCGCTCTCACCGGGTGCATATTGCCTCTTAGCTAAGCTCGTCCTGATGCCGCAGCAGTCCTTGACCCCTGTAATTTGCAGCACGGCACTGCCTTTGTTTGTAAATCGAAACTCGCCGACGTTGTCCGTGCCGGGTCCGACGTCGCCGTAGTCGTACACGAGTTTCTCGAATGCAATTTTAGGTGCTGGCTTATTCGGCTCAACCTTTCCATGCTCGACTGTTGGCTTGGCCAGTGCAGGCTTTGGCTCTTGCGATACCTCGGCCGGCTTTTGACAGCCGCCCTGCATTAGCAAGATAGTGCTAACCGTCAAAGCCAATGCAATTACGACATGGCGTCTCATATTCCCGTCTCCAAAATCAGGTCAAATGTCCACCAAAGGCCATATTCTAACGAAAAAAACGCGTGCAAGCAAGTGCATTTTCACCCCCATTGGCAGGCTGGGCAACGCTCCGTCGCCATAGCTTTGCAGGGCCGGCAGCTTGTTCGCCCGTGCCGTTAATACCGATGCAACGCTGTCTTTTATGCTTTGTTCACAAACTTTTGAATTTTTGGCATCAACATTTCCAGCCTTAGAAACGCTCGAAAACGCGGAAGCAACTGAGCCCGTCGGACAAAAGACAAAGCGGATACTGGACGCCTTGAGATCTTTATCTCATCGGATTTGTAGCACGCGCATCTCCCAAGGGCCTAAGGTCTCGGTCCGTTTGATAGTGCTGCCTGGCGCCGTTTCAGGCGATTGATTAACCTGCGGGCCGATGTGTGTGATTGAAAAGCCGGCAGCCCCAACGCCGACGCCGTACTTAGCCGGCTCGACCGCAAATTCGACCGTGTTGTCTTTCTCCAGATAGTTCACAAGAAAAACGCCCAGCG
>CAZPJZ010000065.1:0-9374 GCA_964586995.1 uncultured Pirellulales bacterium
AGATGAGGCGGTGGATGGTGACGTCGTTATCGTGCCGACCGGCACTTATACGCCTGCCTACGCCGGTTATCCGTGGGTGGGGACAGCGGTGGGCGGCGCGATGATTAATGTTGATAAGCCGATTACGCTTACTTCTACTAATCCTGATGATCCCAATTGCGTTGCATCCACGGTCTTGCAGAATGTCTACTTTTATATTTCAACGCTTGATGGGCAGGCAATAGTTGATGGCATCACTTTTAGAAGCGACCACATGGCCGTCTATGCCTGCTCTCCGATTATTCGTAATTGTGTCTTCACTGAATGTATGTGGTGGGGTGCCGATGGCATCACACCTGCTGCGCCAGACCACGGCACTGACGGAGCCAGTGTAGAGGGCGGCGCCATAGCGATTTACAACGGCTCACCGACGGTGGAAAACTGTCTATTCACCGGCTGTTCGGTCACAGGGGGCAATGGAGGCGACGGCGCCGATTACGATCAAGTCGGGCGCGATGGCGGCTGGGGCGGATGGGCTTACGGCGGGGCCGTGTATTGCGGATTCGGCAGTAACCCGACGTTTAAGGACTGTTCGTTTGTAGATTGCTACGCCCAGGGCGGTAATGGCGGCGACGGCGGCAACGATACGGCCACACCTCCCGTCCACGGCGGTAGAGGTGGTAGCTGGGAATTCTCTCCGTCGGAAGAGACTGGCCCATTCAGCTATCCTAACTGGTATTGGTGGGCTGGCTGGCAATGGGGCCTATACGACGCCAACGGTGCCCTGCGGACGGGCCAAGAGCCCTATGGCTACTACAAGGACTACTGGAAATATAGCGGTTACGGCGGTGCTGTTTACATCGAGAATGATAGCGCGCCCAAATTTATTGACTGCAATTTCGTTGGCAATCGCAGCTATGGCGGTATTAGCGGCATAGGTGGTGAGCCTTGGCCGACACCGGACAGGCCGATGAATATCGAGAACTTCGGCGGGGCGGTCTACGCCTGTTACTGGAGCAGGCCCGAATTTGTCAACTGTGTCTTTAGTCGAAATTGGGCTGATAAATCTTTTGACCCGAATAGTATGGCGGCCCCGGCTGTTCCCGATGACATCTATGTGAGCTACGGCGGCGCTGTGGCCTTAGAGGATGAGTGCTCCGGCAAATTCATCAATTGCACGGTCACCGACAGTAATTCCTGCATCGGCGGCGGCCTGTGGTGGTCAAAGTCGGATGTGACAATTGCTGACTGCAACTTCGCAGACAATGCAGCCTACCACGGCGGCGCCCTGTACTCAGTAGATTCGACCGGTTCGATCAAGGATTCCACATTTGCCCGGAACCGGGCTTTTGTTGACGCTAATGATCCGAATAGCCCCATCGCCATCGCCCTTGTTGATAGCGTATTCGGACAGGGCGGCGGGTATTATTGCCTCGCTTCGGTTGTCGATATCGCCGATAGCGTCTTTACCGAGAATAGCGCGACCGGCTCCGGCGGCGCAATCTATTACATCGGCAGCGACCAGAATGTCGGTTTTGCGCCGTCACTATTTAATAGCTTGCTAACGGGCAACAGGGCCGGCCGTGACGGCGGTGCCATATCTGCGAACTGGTATGCTGAGCCGACAATCGCCAGTTGTACCATCGCGGATAACGTCGTTACCGGAGCCTTGGGAGGCGGTCCGGGCTATGGCGGCGGTCTGTACGCCTCTTATCAGAGCAACGTCACCGTCATCGACTCGATTATCTGGGGCAACCAGGGCGTGGATGGCTCACAAATCGCGGTGGCCGCCGGCACCAAGCACCAGCCGAGACCATCTACTTTGACCGTTTCCTACAGTGACATTGGGCCTCGGTACGACCCCAATCGGCTGGACATCTTTGACTCAATAGATAAGCTGGCCGGCGATTGGCCTCAGACCGTGCTCGGCAGCCAGAAGCTTGTGGACGGCCAGAGCATCTACGATCAGTTTAATGCCGGAGCAGGCACGGTAAAAGTAATAGTGACTCTGGCTGAACCCGCGGGTATGAGGGAATCGACCAACTGGGATTCGCCCGGCTCGGTCGCGCTATTGAGAGCTGCGATAGCCACTCGCCGCTTTGCGGTTCTTGGTTCGCTCGGTGCCGGTGAGTTCACTTTGAGGCATACCTACCAGAACTTGCCGGCCGTCTCCGGCGAGGTTACACGCGAAGGTCTTGCCAGGCTGCTTGCCAACCCCCTGGTAAGACACGTTGAGCCGGTCCGCCAGGTCTACCCAATGCTTAGGCAGGCGCTTTCGCTGGCCAACGCAGCAGAAGTCCGCCATGTGTACGACGGCAAAGGTGTTGCTATTGCCATAATCGACTCCGGTATTGACTATACTCATCCGATGCTGGGCGGCGGCGGCTTCCCCAATAGTAAGGTCATTGGCGGTTACGATACCGGCATGAACGACAACGATCCGATGCCGTCGATTCAACCTCACGGGACGGCCTGTGCTGGTATTGCTGCCGGAAGCCTCGGTAATGTCGGTGATTACATAGGTGGCGTCGCACCCAACGCAAAACTATATGCCTTGAAAATCTCCACCGACGATGACCAGATACTCACTGACGCTGCCCTGGCTGCCTGGGATTGGTGCATAACGCATCGTAACGATGCCCCCGATAATCCGATTAAGGCGATGAGCAACAGTTGGGGCATCTATGGTATGCCGCTTGATGACCCCGCTGTAGCCGACGCTTTCTCCCCGGCCTTTACTGCTGCAGCCGATACGGCTGTGGCAGTGGGTATCACGGTACTGGCTGCATCCGGCAACGATGGTTTTGCCGGGCAAGGTATAGCGTGGCCATCGGCGATATCGAAAGTGGTCTCCGTGGGAGCGGTCTTTGATACGACTGATTTGGTAACGTTCTATTCGGATACGGCTGAGAATCTGGACATTCTTGCCCCTGCTGACCCCGTGTATACAACGGATATCGTTGGTCCACTTGGCTATACGCCCGGCGATTACTTCCCGTATTTCAACGGCACGTCCTCGGCGTGTCCATTCGCGGCTGGTGCAGTGGCGTGCATCCAGAGCGCCGCTTTGGAGAAGCTGGGCCGATACCTTACGCCCGCTGAGGTCAAGTATCTACTGATCGCAACCGGTGACCCTGTCACCGATACTAAGGTCGCGATTACCAAGCCCAGGGTGAATCTTGGCCGGGCCGTAACCAGTCCGTCCGGGCCGCCCATCTACGTGGAAAAAGGCTGCGTGCTCAACGGGTGGCTGGCTCCCGACTCCAATAATTACTGGGGCTGGGACGCCCAGTTGTGGAACGCCAACGTCATCGAGGAAGACCCGAACTTCGTCTACGGCTATTACCTGAGTCAGTTCGCTGCCGGTCAGGCAATCGAAAGCAACTGTGTCGACGGCGGCAGCGACCTGGCAAGCAGTCTGGGTCTGGGCACGTACACCACGCGCATTGACGGCGTCGCTGACGCCAACACCGTGGATATGGGTTACCACTATAAGCACGCGGTGCCGAAGTACCAGTTGACCGTCCTTGTTGTGCAAGACCCGAACGCGCCCGGTATTCACGGTTCTGTCGAGCCGAACAGCGGCTGGTTCCTGCAGGGTACGGAACTGACCCTGGTGGCAAAAGCCGATCCGGGCTGGTATCTGTCAGGCTGGTACGACGTTAACGATATTCTGCTATCCTACAATAAAGAGCTTGACATTGTGATGGACTCCAACCAGGTCTACAAGGTCAAGTTCAGATTGCCCAAAAAGACCAGTGTTTCCGGTGGCGGCATCAGCCTTGCCCAGGCCGTCAATAGCGCCCAGAACGGTGATACACTGGTCGTTGCAGCCGGTACTTACGACGGCGATATCAACTTCCGCGGCAAGCAGATAAAGCTGGTCAGCACTAATCCTGACGACCCCAACGTTACCGCCTTTACGATCATCGACTGCAATAACAGCACTCGTGCGTTCACGTTCAATAGCGGTGAAGATGCCGGCTCAGTTGTGGACGGCTTTACGGTAATCAATGGCGCACGCTCCGCAGAGCCGGGCGGTGCTATCTACGTGGGCAACGAGAGCAGCCCGACCATCGTGAACCTTACCATAAGCGACTGCAACGTGGCCTTTGCCAGCGGCGGCGCGATATACGTTGACGCCAACTGCAGTCCGCTGCTGCGGAACGTTACAATCACCAACTGTGCAACTACCTCCGGCGGAAACGGCGGCGGCGTATACGTGCACACCAATGCCAGTCCGACTTTTGCAAATTGCAGGATTTCTAACTGCTCCACCGAAGGCTTCGGCGGCGCCGTTTACTGCAGCAACGACAGTGCCGCCGTGTTCATCGACTGCAACTTCGTCAATAACTACGCCAGCTACAGCGGCGGCGGACTCTACTACGCTGTCGATGCTATATCCATGCTCACCAGATGCAAGCTCGCCTACAACCGGGCCGATGCCAGCGGCGGCGGCATCCACTACAACATCGGCTGCTCGGTGCAGGTGAACGACTGCAACTTCGTGGACAATAGTGCCTCTGCCAGCGGCGGCGCGCTGTACCTCGACCCGAATTGTTCGGGCACAATCGCCAAGACCATATTGGTTTACAATGACGCCAACGATGACGGCGGCGCCATATACTTGCGCGATTGTAACGCCTTGTTGGTGGTCGACTGCAATATCGCTTATAATACGGCGATTCGCGGCGGCGGCTTGTACTGCATGGATTCCCCGGGCTCGAGAATCGTTGCCTGCTCGATCAAACGCAACGAGGCTTCCCGCGTATGGTACGAGTACTTTGTCCCTGACGCCAACGGGCAGCCTGCCGCGATACCGCGGGACGACCCGGCCTTTGATCCGGAAGACCCCAACCTTACGGTGGTCAAATATGTCGACAGGATACCAGTGGCTCAGGGCGGCGGCATCTATTGCTTTGCCGGCCCGACACAGATTGTCGATTCTGAAATCAGCAACAATCGCGCCAACACCTCGGGCGGCGGCTTGTACCTGACGGGCGGACAGTATGAGCTGACAACGGTGAAGAACTGTCTGGTAACCAACAACCTGGCCGGCAGAGACGGCGGCGGTCTATCCTGCAGTTGGTTCGACAATCTGGTCGTAGCCAATTGTACTTTTGCCCGCAACAAGGCCGATGACCCCAACTTGCCCGATCCTAACTTTGGCGGGTTCGGCGGAGGACTGTTCTGCTCGTATGACAGCAGCGTGAGCCTGATTGACAGTATCCTGTGGGCCAATAGCGGCTCCAGGAGCTCGCAGATATACGTCGGCATGGGGCTGGATCCGGACCACCGAAGGCCGTCGACTCTTGCCGTTTCGTACTGCGACGTTGGCGGCTGGAAGGGCCTGGGCGATGGCAGCTCCATCGACCCCAACGTTGTCTTCGCCGAGCCCGGCTGCACTTTGATTTGGGACGCCAGTACAGTCATTGATGTAGACCCGCGTTTTGTCAACGCTTACTTCTTGAGTCATTCAGCGGCCGGCCAGGTCCTAAACAGCGCGTGCATAGATGCCGGCAGTGACCTGGCAAGTAAGCTCGGCCTGGATACGTATACCACTCGGATCGACGGCGTCGCCGACAGCGGCATCGTCGATTTGGGCTATCACTATCTCGCCGCCGCATATCAACTGAGAGTCGATGTGCTGGGCGGCAACGGCTCGGTCGATCCCAACCGGGGAGTGTATAACCGCAACGCGATAGTGACGCTCAGGGCCAAGCCGGATCCGGGCTATCGCGTCCAGGGCTGGTACGATGTCAACAATGTCCTGCTCTCCGTCAATAGGACCATGGAAGTCGTGATGAATTCCGACCTGGTCTTTCTCGTCAGATTCGAGCAGGCCCGAATGGTGGATGTCTCGGGCGGCGGCAACGCCATCCAGTTGGCCATTGACCTGGCCAAGAGCGGCGACGTTCTGGTGGTTGCTGCCGGCACGTACGACGGCAATATCAGTCTGCGCGGCAAGGAAATCACGGTAGTCTGTACGAATCCTGACGATCCCAACGTGATTGCCAGCACGATTATCGACTGCCAGCAGGGCGGCCGCGGGTTCATCTTCAACAATGCCGAAGATGCCAACACGGTCGTGAACGGCTTTACCATCATCAACGGCAGCGTGACCGGGCAGGGCGGCGGCGGCATATACATCGACCCCAACAGCAGCCCCACCATCATGAATGTGACGATCAATAATTGCACGGCGGTCGCCGATCCTGCCGCCGGCGTCTTGCAAGCCAACGGCGGCGGAATATACGTGGACGCCAACAGCAGCCCGACATTCATAAACTGCACGATTACCAACTGCTCTGCCGATGCCGGTGGCGGCGCATTCTGCGATTTCAATAGTGCGCCGATATTCAAGCACTGTCTGTTCGGCGATAACTCTGCAAGTTGGGGCGCCGGGATTTACTATGATTCAAACTCCATATCGACGGTGGATGACTGCATATTCACCGGCAACTCAGCGGCCCAGGACGGTGGTGGTCTGTATTGTGATCCCAACAGTCTGATAACCATTGCCGACTGTAATTTTGCAGATAACTCGGCCGTTCGCGGCGGCGCTGTGTACTGTGACCCGAACTGCTGGGTGACCGTAATGCACAGCATGTTCAGTGACAACACCGCAAGCAGTGACGGCGGAGCCGTCTACTGGGTCGGTGCGAACGTGTCGATCAGTGACAGCACCATTGTCTCTAACTCGGCCATCCGCGGAGGCGGATTGTGGTGTCATGCTTCGCCGGCAACGACGATTACCGGCTGCACCATCAGATACAACCGGGCCGGTCCGCTGTTTGATCCGAACGATCCCAACGATCCCAACGCTCTGGTAGTTGGTTCCGGTGGGGGCGTATATTGGTTCGCCACGGCGGGGCTGATCCGCGACTGTATCGTGGGGCATAACCTGGCCAATACCTCCGGCGGTGGTATCTACGTCGCCGGGGATTCCAACTCTCCGGACATAAAGAACTGCTTGATTCTGCATAACTTCGCCGGCAGGGATGGTGGAGGTGTCTCTGTCAACTGGCGTGCTCGCTCGAAGGTCTCGACCTGCTCGTTCGTGGGCAATGCGGCCCCCGGAACCTTCGGTGACATCAAGAAAACGGGCATCGGCGGCGGTCTGTACTGCTCGTACCACGCCGTCTGTCAGGTGACCGATAGTATCTTCTGGGACAACTTCGCCTTGAAAGGCCACGAACTGGCGGTTGGGACCGGCTTCGAGTACGACCCAAGATATGGGACTCTGGCGGTTTCATACTGCGATGTCGAAGGCGGCAAAGGAGAGGTCGAAGTCGACACAGGTTGCACGCTCATCTGGGGTCCCGGCAACATCAGTGAAAATCCACTGTTTGTAACCGGCAGACTGGGTAGTTTCTACCTGAGCCAGGTTGCGGCCGGCCAGAGCAGGCAGAGTCCTTGCGTCGACGCGGGCAGCACTTACGTAGCCGACCTGGGCCTGGTCGGATATACGACCCGTACGGACGAAATGGCTGATACGCTCATCGTTGACATGGGCTATCATCATCCGACCGCGCAGCCGTGCAGATTCTGCGACTTGATGTATGACGGTATTATCAACTTCTATGACTTTGTCATCCTTGCCGGGAAATGGCGTGACAAAGGTTGTTCCGACAAGAACAGTTGGTGCCAGGGCAGGGACTTTACATTCGATGCCGTTCTGAACATGGAAGACATCGCTTTCCTGGCCGACTGCTGGCTGGTCCGCGATACCGAGCCTCCGATTCCTGACCCGACTGAGTGGGAGCTCGAGCCGTATATGTCCTCGCCCACGTCCGTGACGATGAGTGCTGAGACCGCGTTCGATGCCTGGGGTTGGGATGTGCAGTACTACTTTGAATGCTTCCGCGGCAATTGCCACGACAGCGGCTGGCAGAATAGCCCGACCTATACGGACAGAAGTCTTACCTCCGGTACGAGATACGGCTATCGAGTAAAAGCCCGCGATCAGCTCGGCAACGAAACCGAATGGTCAATCGTCCGTTATGCCGGTGAAGAAGACAGAACACCGCCGGCACCTGCGCCCGAGTGGGAGCGAAGACCCTACGCATTGTCTGATGATGCCATTGCCATGGTGGCTACTCCCTCGTTCGACGATAGCGGCGTGGAATATTACTTCCAGTCTGTATCCGGCGCCGGGCATGACAGCGGATGGCAGGATCAGCGCAGCTACACCGATACCAACCTTGACCCGAATACGGAATACTGCTACAGGGTCAAGGCCAGAGATAGGTCGCCCAGCCGTAATGAGACGGATTGGTCAACCGTGGCGTGCATAACTACTTTCCTGCCGCCGGACACGACTCCGCCGACACCGAATCCGATGCAGTGGGATCCAAACGGCGTGCCTCAGGAGATATACGGTGGTGGAGGCACGTGGGATTACTATGCCACAATGACGGCTGTGGTAGCTGCCGATGCCAGCGGTGTGGTAGAGTACTATTTCGAATGTGTTGATGTGCCGGGCTTGAGCAGTGGCTGGCAAGCCGCCAATACATACACGGTTAATGTCGGTAGGCGCGGACAGGCCCTGCGTTTCCGCGTCAGGGCGCGTGATTTATACGGTAACGTGACCGGCTGGTCGCCTACACTGCCGGCCTTGCCACCGTAACCTGCAAAACAGCAAAAGTATTTGGCGCCGCACTCCTTTACGCCCGGACGTTGGCTGGAGTGTGCCGAAGCGACGCGTTTATCGTGGCGCTTTGTAGCTGCAAGCTATTTGGATCACGTCAGGACTCTATCTTTTCCTTCAGTGTCTGGTAGCCGTAGTGCATCAGTAAATGGTCGAGTATCACTAGCGCCGTATAGTTCTCTGCGACCGGCCAGATGCGAGCGACGATTGTAGGGTCGCGCCGCGTAATAGCAGCTAATTCTTTGTTTTCAAGGGTGTATTTGTCAATTGTTTTTTGCTGCTTGTCAATTGTGGGCGTGGGCTTTACTGTGAGTCTAACCACAATCGGTTGGCCGCTAGTGAGTCCACCCGTAATGCCGCCGGCGTTGTTTGACAGGAAAACAACCTTGCCCTTCTCGGCCCGCATCTGGTCGTTGTTTTGGCTGCCCGTCATATCCTTTACGGCAAAGCCGGCGCCGACCTCGACGCCTTTTACCGCGCCGATGCCGAGCATCCGCCCAAGCTCGGCGTCGAGCTTATAGAAAATCGGTTCGCCGAGGCCCGCAGGCGCACCGGTTACGACCACTTCGACGACCCCGCCTGCTGAGTCACCGGTCGCGGAGATGCGATTGCACGCGTCTAACATCGCCTGGGCTGCATCAATGTCGGGACAGTTCACTATGTGATGGACGCCGTATTTCTCCCGTACCTGCCTACTGGTGAGCTTGGCGGCTTTGTCACGAATAGCATCTATTTCCTTTTCTAC
>CAZPJZ010000066.1:0-9364 GCA_964586995.1 uncultured Pirellulales bacterium
ATCGAGCCAGCTTGGCATAACGAAGGATACTCTTGAAGTCGTCGGCGGCTGCGACAGTCATCGTCTCTGCCTTGTAAAGACAGGCCTGAAGCTGAGCCACGTTGTACCTTGATAAAAGTGCAGCTCCATCGCCGTATCCCTCAAATGATTCGAGCCGATGAAAAGCCATTACATCCGAATACAGGCTTGGCTCGATTTGGTCCCATGAAGTGCCGAGTTCCGCTGCCAGCCTGGACTTTACCTTTTTTTCATCATGCTCGAATAGCCGGTCAGGCTGCACTACAAGAGGGTGATAACCTGCGGCTCTGGAAAGAATCTCCAGGCGCAGCTTTGCAGCTTTGCCGCCGGGATCGGCCTGGAAAGTGCTCCTGTCATCCAGCAGCTTGCAGAAGGCCTGAATCCGCCGAACCGGACATTCAGGTTCGTTGGCAAAAAGCGCCTCCACCTGGCGATGTAGATAACGACGCTGCCGGCCGATACCACCACGGTAGATCGAGAGCATCTTCTCGGCATAATCCACGTAATGCCGGTGCGTGACCTGCCTCAAACGATCGGCAACGGCCTTGCCCGCTCTATACTCTACGATGGAGTGTTCGCTCGTAAGCATCGCTTTTGCGCCTCTTTCGAGAACGGTGAACCTCTTTGGTGTTCTCGCAGACTACTTCGTACAGGACGGCACGGGCATTGCCGGACCTTCGAAGAATTCGTCCCAGCCGCTGCTTGGCCTGGCGTGTGGAGGCCTGCCCACCGATAACAACTGCCACCTTTGCTTCGGGTACATCTACCCCTTCATCCAGAACTCGGTTGGCAACCAGGACCTCAAATAGACCCTTGTCAAAACCTTCCAGAACAGTCAGTCTTTCGCGTTTTCTGGTATGGGATAGAATAGTAGGTACTAAGAACCGCTGCGAGACCTCGATAGCCATCATGTTAGAGCCGGCAAAAACCAGTATCTTATCACCTTTGTGCAGCCTGAAGATGTCCTCCAGCACGCGCAGCTTCTCCGAGGCACGGGATTCTATCGACTCCTTCAAGTAATATGCCTTCTGCGCTTGGCGGGCCTGCGGCTCCTTGCCGGATTCTTTGCATAAGTCCCGCCAGGTGTAGCGCGGAAAGTCTTTCCTGCGCGAAATGATGAAGTGCTGGATTATTCGGCTGCACTGATCATAGGTTGCTTGCTCGTGCTCGTTTAGTGCCACGGGAATACGGACAATATCAAAATCGGCTAAGGTCGAACCTTTTGCCTGCTTAAACGGCATGTGATAAGCAACGGGGCCGATGAGCCAGTCCAGGTCTTTGTGTAGGCCGTCCGACCTTTCGGGCGTAGCTGTCAGGCCAAGCCGCATCGCAGCGGTACTGAGGATAGCAGCCTCACGATAGGATTTGCCCGGCAGATGGTGCTCCTCATCGAAGACCAATAAGCCGAAGCCTGCTCCCATCTGGGGCATGTGAATGTAAGCACTGTCGTAGGTTGTTACCGTGACCGGCTTGATGTCAAACAGATTATCGCCGACTATTCCTGCATCGTAGCCGAAGGCCTTGAGAATCCGGCGATGCCACTGGTACATCAGGTCGCGAACGGGAGCAACCACGAGTGTTGCTGTTGCTGTCTTAGCCATTGCCGCCAGGGCTATCTCGGTCTTACCCGTACCGGTGGGCATGATTACCTGTCCGCGCCGGCCAGTTTGTATCCATGCCTGCAGGGCCTCGGACTGCTCCGGGCGCAGCTTTGGAAGTGCAACCTTCGGCCAGGTAATATCGACGGGCTTTGCCACCTCATCGTAAAAGGTCGTACCGAGCTGATTATTCAGAACCCGGCGCATCTGCGCATAATGGAATGCATCGCATCGCCACGCGCCGACGCGGCTATCCCACCTAAAGACAGATGGGCCGGCAATCGCGGGCAAATCCGGGTAGCTCAGGCCTTTCAGTAGAAGTGTTCCACGGTCGAATGTGAGCGTCACAGGTCTATCTGATTGCGCTGCCCTCATGGCCCATATCATAATGGGGACTCGCCCATTTTCCTATATATGCAGAACCGAATTCGCCGGCTCTTGTGCTACCGTGCCGAAGTGGCTTTGCAGGCGGTGGCCTCCATCTCGAATAGCAGGTCGGCTCGGCAGATATCGCAAATGACCGTCACAATTGGCCAGCGGAGGGTTCTTTTGACTTCGTTGAATATCTCTTCGACCTCGGCAGTTTTGCAATAAGCCACGGCCTGTACCACATCATCGTCATCGGTTTGCGTGTCTCTCAGAACGGCACGGACGTTCTCAATGGTTGTGTTTATCTGGCCTCGTGCATCCCCGATATTGGTCGTGGCCCCGTTGGCGTCAATCGAGGCGGTTCCGGAGACGAATATGGTCTGGCCGGCGGGTGTCATCGCCCGCGAGGCCCGCGAGAAGGCCGAGCCGTACTCCAATGCGCACTGCTGTCTTCCGACCGCCTGGAGGTACTCGGTAGAGTTCGGCGGCTCCAGCACCGCCACCAGGTCCATCGCACAATGGCTGGCGTCGGCGGCCCAAAGCCCGATGCCGGTGCTGGCCGGCATGGATTGGCGGGTCCCCGGCCCAATCAACTTTCGCTCGGCGAAGAACCTGTTTCTGACCTGATTGAAGTCGTCATACCATGACAAGATGTCGCCCAGCCACATCCAGGTCCGCGGCACCGAGAGGAAATCGGCGCCAAACTGCTTTAGGGCTGATTCTGCCCTGGCAAATGCGGCCTCAGCCTGCTCGACGGCGGTTGCCAGTTGTGGCACGGATATGCTCGAAAGAGTAAGGTAGGTATGGCCCGGCGCGCGGAAAACCCGGCCGCACGGTCTTGCCTCTATGCAGACCACGTCCGTTTTGCCCTGGCCGACCAAGGCATGGACCTGCGCCCCTGCAATCGGCCCGACCATCCCTTGCTTGCACGTCAGGAAGCTGGCGGCGACCCCATCATCGATATTGCCGTAAATCTCTGACCTGACGTGGGACGCGGTCTTGATCGCTGTCGGATCGCCAAAAATGCGCTCCTGGAGAATGCAGGCATTCTTGGCGCCGAGCACATCCCGAATCGCGGAAAACATCTCTTGTGCCTGCTCGTGCGGCGGTGCATTTTCTCCAGGCGTGGCCGTGATATAGATTTCGGTAGCCGCAGGCGACTCGATACTCCGCGTTTCCAGCATTACAGTCATTATATTATCCTCGTCGATTATCTACTCGGCCGCCGGCAGCTTGTGCCAGTTCACCCCTGCTTTCGCAGGGGCAGGCTTGCCCCCGCGCAGGCGGGGGACCGAGCTACGTACATCTTCTACTGGTTGTTGTCGAAAAAATCAAGATTAACTCCGGACCCCGCACCAATTCTCCCACAGGGACTAAGGGTTCCAGCCGTGGCACCAATTGCGCTGGAGCCAAAAAAGGTATGCACGTGGCGCGGGGGAGAATTGGTGCGGGGCAGAGGCCAACGTGACCAGAGCCAATTAAATCCCACCTATCGTTGTTCTTTGTCCCGGGATACATTGGCCTGTTTGTAGAGTTCAAGCCATTGTTTGATTGTCTGCACAAGCTTTTCGTCTCCGGTAGCGCGAGCCAGGCTCAGCGCTTTTTCCGCGGATAGAATGGCTTCACGAAATCGACCCAATTCGGCATATTTCATTCCCAAGAGGTGGTGCAGCGTCGGCGATGTATCGACATTCGGCTTCAGGCTCACCGCTCGGCCGTAGTGTTCGAGGGTCAGGTTGATTTGTCCCTGATCGGCCAGAGCCAGAGCAAGACTGTAGTGTGCTTCTGCATTGTCTGGATCGAGGCGTACCGCCTCGGAGAGATGAACCGCGGCCTGTTTTGAGTCCCCCTTGAACAGAAGGACCCGCCCAAGGTTGTATCGCATGTTCACGGCGTTGTATTGCTCGTCAAGGCCCTGCGGCATACGCCGCAAAGCCTCCGAAAGATACTTGATCCCCTGCTCAATTTTTGCCTGGTGCAGCATTGCCATGCCCAGGTCATGAAGTATGCGAGGATCGTCCGGATTGATCTGCATGGCCTTTGTCATGTGAGCCATACCTTGCTCACGGTTGCCTTTGACGTTGTATAGCAAGAATCCGATTCTCAGGTGAGCCTCGAAGTTGTTCGGATTCAACTGCAGGGCGTTGTTGTATTCTTCTATGGCGTTATCGGCCTCGCCACGCCGGAAAAACTCGTTTCCTGCCCTGACGAAGGAATAATCGTTCAGGAATTGCTCGTTGATTCTCCTGATGGCGGTGGGCTTTGCGTTGACAAACTCCGGTATGTTAACGGCTCTATCCGGGGCGCTGAGATTGTCCAGCAAGACGGCGGGGGAGCTGTTGCCCTGCTCGTCTATATGCGTGATAAAAAGTTGCGTGTAGGGCGAATTGGCCTTGGATGAGAAGACCAGCCATTTGCCGTTGGGCGACCACGTGTGCCAGGAGTTCATCAGCTTGGTATTGCATTGCAGCCTTCTGGCCTCGCCGCCCTCGGCGGGGATGATGTAAAGCTCGCTGTCGGGCTGAAGCAGCATGTAACTCTTGGCCTTGCAGAACACGATCCATTTGCCGTCAGGGGAGTACTTGGCAAAGAAGTTGCTCATGCCGTTGTCGGATGCACCCTTGATTGGCTCCGGTGTGCCGCCTTTTCCGGCGTTGAATGGAATCCTGTACAGATCGAACAAGAAGGGCCTTCCGTCTTCGGTAAATTCCTTGCATTCTTCGCGGGTAAGAAGCACCTTACCCTGGCCTTTAGTATGCTTCAGATCGTACGCTTTGGCCCTGGCGAAGGTGATGTATTTGCCATCGGGGCTCCAGGCGGGATTGCTCTGGACGTATTGGGGATCATCCGCGCCGGGCAGGGCGCTGAAGGTGCCCGTCTGCATGTCGTATACGCACAGAATCCCCTTGACTGGAAAGAACAGTTGTGAAAAGGCCAGCGGCGGCATCGGTACGAAGACGGACTTGTCTTTTACCGTGCTGACCACGTATCGGCCGTCCGGCGAGACCTGCGAGAGCAGGCCAAAGGTCTGTTCTCCATCCTCTTTGCGGTAATCGTTCCAGGTGACGATATCGCTGGTGGCCAGCACCATTTCTTCGGCGACGCGGGTAATTACGTAGGACCCTTTGCTGTTGGCGTAGTCAACGTCCATCGCAAGCGTCTTGCCATCCTCGGTGAATGAGTGGCAGTTGCCGCACACGGGCAGATTGGTCAGGACAATCGGCGGTGGCTGCGGTGAAGAGATCGGCCCAAAACGCCACCTGATGTGCGATGGGTCTTTGACCGCATCGACAAAGGGCAGGTTCACCTCGCGGTAGAATAGGGGGGCGCCTACTTGGTCTCTGGATGTCTGGATTGAGATTTGGTGCCCGGACAGGACTCTTTCGGCCTTAGAGCGATTGACGCCCAGCACCGTAATTTTTGCCGGCTTCTCCAGAGATCGCCTCTTTATGGTATCCCAATCCGCGTTCTTGGGGGTCCATTGCGGTGCATCGCTGAAGAAGCTCAAGCGGGGCTTTTCGTCCTGGAACTCGATGATGATGACCCAGACCTCGGATTTGGGGTTCTCATCCTGCCAGCGGAACGTAGGCGGCACGATTTCCGGCGGAAAGAGCGTGCCGTCAAGCGGGTACTCGATCGTCAGACCGTGATATTCCGTCTGCTCCTGGTAGGCGGCCAGTATGTCTTCGGCGCTGATGGGGGCTCTGCGGCAAACAAACAGTGCAATCGCCACCACCGCTGCGGCAATACTGACAGCTATGAGTGCACAAACGCAAGGCTTGCGCATTTACAGACTCCTACGACCACTGCCCGCGCTCGGCCAGGACATTCGGCTGGCCGGCCATCATCTCAGGTCTACGTACAAGGCAACGCCAGGCCCAAGTGCATCTATTGTAAGCTCTAAGTGTTGTATCGGCCAAATCTTACATTAGATTAATGCGAAAGCCGGCGCGCCCTTTGTTCGCCTAAGATACCATATTACAGCCCCTGCTGGCAACCCCTTTCCGGAGCTTGGAGCCTTCCCGGCATTGCAGGAAAAATTTGTGAAGAAACTTAACATAAGGTACGATAATGATTATAGTTGAGTGTGCTTGCCGATGGACTTTGCGCGCATCAGGACGCGTCGGCGCAGACCGTAAGATAGACCAGCACAATGAAAGGGACAGGACCATGATGCACGTGCGTGTAATGATGCTGTCAGCCTCGCTGCTGATTCTGCTAAGCTCGGCAGGCTGCTTTTCGTCTCGGCCGGAGGATATAGAAGCATTCTTAAAACCTTACCAGGCCCAGGTGACCACTGACAAGTACGTTCTACAGCCGCCGGATGAAATCGAGGTTCATTGCGCCAAGGTGCCGGAAATCCACATGCAGCGCCAGCGGATACGTCCTGATGGCAAAGTCAGCTTCGAGGCGGTAGGCGAGATAGACGCGGCCGGAAAAACGCCGACAGAGGTAGCCGATGTGTTGAAGCAAAAGGCAGCAAACCTCTATACACTGCCGGGAGACAGCCCTATAGATGTGCGGGTTGCGGTATTCCGTAGTAAAGTGTACTACGTGTTGGGCGAGGTCTATAGGCCCGGCCCCAGGGACTATACCGGGCGCAATACCGTGCTGTCCGCCCTTGCTGAGGCGCAGCCTAATCCTATGGCCTGGGAGGAACGGGTCCAGGTGATAAGGCCATCGGCGGATGAAAATGTTCGCCCCAAGATCTTTGAAGTGAACTTCGACCGCATGATTGCCCATGGTGATACGACAAAGGATGTACTTTTGATGGAAGGTGACATAATATATGTACCTCCCACCGTGTTGGCAGCAGCAGCAATGAAGATAGAGGAGGTAATACGCCCGATAGCAAGGGCCTTCTCCGGATACTACATTATGCAGCCGGAGTACGGTGGCCGCGGCGCTGGCGGCTTTGGCGGCGGGTATTGACGAGTCCTGCCGCGTTCTTGCTCCTCAAAGTATGCCCAACTTAGATTTTTTGAGAACTCACGATATACGTGTGTGGAGAACGCATCAATGTCCCGACATAGGATGCTAAAAGCGATCCATCTTGCCGGCACGCTCTGGTTTGTGCTGTGTGTCGGCTTTATGCTGGTGGTCGCCCTGAGGCAGGCGGGCTTCCGTTGGTGGGTCATCTTTTCACTGTCGGGGCACGCGGCCCTGATAATGTTCCTGCTGGTCAGCTTGTACCTGTTCGCCATATTAAGGGGGGTGAGCCGAGCGCAAAAAATAGAAATCGAGCACCCGCTGACCAGCACGGACTACTATATCGTTTTCTACGTGGCTGCACCTTTTTTGGGCGGCTTTGTGGGCAGCCTGGCAATGATCGACGGAGGTGGAGTCCTGCAGTTTCTGGCAGGGGGGGTCGGCTTGGGAACCTTTATCACCACTCTGGTCGTCTGGGTGGTTGTGGACCCGGTAGTCAGCTTGCTTGAAACCACACTGTATCCGCCTGGCCGAAGACACCGGGCCCAACGACTCGCCCTGGCCAACGCCGAAAAGGCCGCTGAGCAGAAGGAGCGTCAGCAGCTTCTGGAAGATATCCTTGCTAAGGAGCAAACCAAGCGCCGGCACTGGCAGCAGATATTGAAGCCTCATGCTGAAAAGCTCGCCGAGCTTCTGACAACGGATGCGACCGGATTCAACAGGGCAGGACAACAGGCGATAGAGCTCGGCCTTTCCGCATATCAGCTTGGCGGAGTAACCTGTATGCGAGAGCTTCGCGATATGGCAATTGCAGAATGCCGACGGCGGATGCAGAATAAGCCCGTCGTTGACTATATCAGCCATTGGTGGGACGGCATCGGCCCCTGGCGAAGCCCGCAATTGGTTGGCTAACGTGCGAAACCTCGCACCATTTCCATCTAAAATCACGACCAAGCTTGTCCCGACGCAGTCAAGGGAGGGTAGTGGAATCTTGAAATTCTGTGTCTTTTATTATCCAGTTTCCAAAGCATGTCCTGAGCGCGGTCGAATGGGCCGGATTTCCGCCACATCAGGCGCTCGAAACCTGTGTTATTGGCTCTGCCTGATTATCTGGCTTCGGCTGGGGGATGATGAAAAGCACGGTATCTATTCAATTACTGTGCTACCTCTGTTCCAGCGTCGCTGCCTTTTTTTATAGGTGGCTGTCCCGAGTTGGCCCTGCTTCTTTGCCCTCGGTCGACTAATTGGCCGGGTGTGCTGATTTTCTCGTCTCCGCATCGGCGCACCAAGCGCCGCCACCCGTGACTGTCCTTAATTCCGCGCGGGCCTTGAGACCATAAATAGAACTATTTGCTACGGGTGATTTGCCTTTTCTTGACCTATTTACAGAACCGCCATTCGGGAATGGGCCTATTTACGTTCCAGGATTTATATTTTAGTTAGTTGTCAAAACCTTTCCGTGTATGGGTCCAGATATGATTTAGGACCCTCAACGCATTTAATGATGTCAAATTTGACAAATCTGCCATCGGTTTCCGCCTCAAGATTCTTGCCAGCCCCAATATGCAGTCGGGCGAGGCCGGCGAGGGCCTCGCCGCGACTGTAGCAGTGCTGCATCACGCGCGAAGGCAGTGTCTAACGGCCCACGACCTCCAGCTTTATATGCTCTGCGGGATATCCATCGGCCGTAGCGCCCTTCCCACCGGTCTGGAACACGCCTATCTGGGTGGCCTGTGCCCGTCCAGGGGTGCCGTCCGGCACGCCGAATTCCTCTCGGAGTGTCCCATCAGCATGCGCCTCCAACGAGAGCATGATCCACTCGTGGCCGTAATCCGGTTGCAGCAGAATGTCAAAAAACAGGTCCGGCAGGGGGGCCCCGGGCGCGTCATTGATGAACACCCACTTCAGGAAGCACTCGCCCAGTGCCGGGTCCGCTCCGTCCAGGACATCAGACGCAAGGTGGCCGAACAGCACCTGTCCCCACGGGGGCTCCGGGGGCACGAAATCCGGATTCCACCAGGCCACCATCGTAAGGGCGTTCTTGGTATGGAGCAGCACCGTGACCTCCGCCCGGCCGTCGGGCAGCGGGCGCTCGATGACCGTGCCCGCGGTTTCGGTGCCGAGCGAAATGAGTCCGTTGGATTCCTGCTCGAGCCACTTGTTGTCGAGACCTGCGTAGTCGGGGAGCAAGAGCAGTCCTGTCTTGGGGTCCATCCAGCATGCGTAGTTCGCAGGAGGTGGGATGGGAGCCGTCCCCTGTGCTTCCAGGAAGTCCTCGATGGGGCGGATTTTGGCCGAGGACGCTGCACCTTTACCACCGGCGGTGGCCATCATCCCGAGTAGCAGGACCGCCAAGGCAGGGACCAAGGCCAGCCAGGCGGTTCTCCTTTTCCAGACAGGCAACGACGGCTGGTTCGTAATTGAGCTTTTCATAACTTACCCTTTCATTC
>CAZPJZ010000067.1:0-9364 GCA_964586995.1 uncultured Pirellulales bacterium
AGGGGCCTCGAAAGCCCGGGCTTTCGTAACTACGCGGACTATATGGCAAGTGACCAGTTCCGCGCAGCGATCAACGAACTTGTGTCCATCGCGGGCACGACACGTGCTGCTATTATGTGCGCAGAGAAATTCTACTGGAAGTGCCATCGCAGACTCTTGGGTGACTACCTGGTGGCCAAAGGCGTGGAAGTCATTCATATTGTTGAGCCGGGCAGAACTTGCGCCCACAAGCTGACGCCTGGCGCGGTTGTCACTCCCCGGGCAGTTACGTATCCATCGGCAGGAAGATTGTCATTTGAGTAAGTTTGCAATCGCAAGGAAAACATCGGTATAATTAGAGAAAAATAGATTTGAGTTTGTCCAACGACAGTAGGAGTTGTTATATGAGAGCTAAGAAATGTGCGTTTATTCTGGTAGTTGTGGTAGTGACTGCCGTGGGCTGCTTCGGCGGAGAGCAAAGAATGGCTGACTCGGAAGTTCAAAGGCAGACTGTGGTCCAATGCAATAACGAATTCGCTCTGGCGCTGTTTGCCAGGCTTCGGGAAAACCAAGGCAACATTTTTTTCTCGCCCTATAGTATCTCGACGGCTCTGGCCATGACTTACGCCGGGGCACGAGGCGAAACCGAATCGCAGATGGCCAAAGTTCTCCACTTTCCCACCGCAGTCGCCGAAGGCGTATCGCCAGGGACGACTTTGCAGGGTGCGCAATTTCATTCAGCCTTCGGAGCAGTGGTAAAGGACTTGAATGGGAGAGCCAAAAAGGGTGGCTATGAGCTGGCGGTGGCAAACGCCTTGTGGGGCCAGAAGGGCTACAAATTGCTCGGTGATTTTCTGAGACTCATAGAAGCCGAGTATGACGGCCGGCTGACAGAGGTCGATTTTGTAAGGGCAACGGAACCTGCCCGCAAGACCATCAATGCGTGGGTGGAGAAACAGACCAAAGACAAAATCAAGGAACTGCTCCAGCCGGGCGTGCTGGATGCGGCGACCCGGCTGGTGTTGACCAACGCCATATACTTTAAGGGCAATTGGGCCAGGCAGTTCAAGGAGGATAGGACCAGGCCCGCACCGTTCACTTTGTTGAGCGGCCGGAAGGTCGACGTGCCAATGATGAACCAGACGGACAGGTTCGGCTACATGGAAGCTGACGATTTTCAGGCGCTTGAGATTCCGTACGTGGACAATGAGCTGTCGATGATTATTTTGCTGCCGAAGGAAATTGATGGCCTGCCCGAATTCGAGAAAGCACTGAAGCCGGAGGATTTCGCACAGTGGCTCGATAGACTGCGCAAACGGGAAGTTATTGTTTCCGTGCCAAAATTTAAGATGACCAGCCAGTTCAGTCTGGCTTCTGTGCTCAAGTCGATGGGCATGACGGACGCTTTCTCGGCAAGCGAGGCGGATTTTTCCGGCATCACGGGCGGCAGAGACCTTTTCATTTCCGCGGTTATCCACAAGGCTTATGTCGATGTGAACGAGCAGGGAACCGAGGCAGCAGCGGCAACCGGCGTGACGATGCGGCTGACATCAATCGGACCGACCGAGACAGCGGTTTTCCGAGCCGACCATCCATTTTTGTTTTTGATCCGTGACAACTATTCCGGCAGTATCCTGTTTATTGGCCGTATGATTGACCCCAAACTGTAGCAGAGATGAGCAAGGGTGGTGCCGCCGGTCGACACTCATGTTTACAATAGTCAACGCAGACTCTAAGATTTTTCCAGCAAAACCGTTATAGCAGGCTGCGAAAACTTGCTGAGTATGGTGCGTTGATTTTTTGCAACGTCTTCTTGCGACCCGCACAGAGCGTGTCTTTCCCAAAGGGCAGCGAAAACTTACGGTCGGCATATTGTGCTGACCTGGTCGCTTGTTTTCGCGGGCTTGGGGCAAAGGCGGGTAGAAAATAGATTTTGGGGCATCTGGGTATGAATTTTGCTGTGTTTGTTGGCAAGGCCGATCGGGAGCTTCTAACCTAAGGGTGTGACCACCAATATGTTGCTCGGGAGGAGAGTGTTATGGATGAGGCGAAGTTGGAAGACAAGCTTAACGAGCTGGTCAGAGAATTTGGAGAGACTGCCGACCCGCAACACGGCAAGTTAGCCAAACTTGCCGAGCAAGCACAAGCCGACCGGCAGCAACTGGAGAAGAGCATCCATCGTCTGCACGAGCTGCTGGACTACCTGCGCGTCTGCATCAAATATCAGGCTTTTGACCTCGAAGCGACCCGCCGCGAAAACGAATACCTCAGAAAGCTTCTTGAGCAAGAAGACCGCTAAATCGACATCTCACCTGGTCAGCCGGTTGTTTGCTTTCTGTCATCCATATTTACCATTCTAAGAGCGACAATGCTCCACTTTTGCTGTAACACAGACCGGAAAGCTGCCAAGCCTATGCATTGCTCGCCCACTACCCAGAACTCTCGCCGTATATGCTGTAGTTCTGGCATAGGTTGCGTGGCCCACTCCAAGCATTTGGTCCACAGGCAATTGTTGGCCCTTCAAAACCGGTCCAGCTATCACCAGGACGCGTAATGCATCCGCTACAATACGATTTGCTGTCTTGGTAATCTACACTTATTTAGTGGTGGACTTGCCCGAAGCGTGAAGTAAACAAAAGGTAAATGTAATACTTGGATTGACAGCCTTAAAGTCTGCGCTTTGCAACAGTTATGCACAAGAAGCTTTTTTTCCGGGCCTGTTTGCTGACCGACGTCAGATTCAGGGCTAAGAAGGCTGCGGATTGCCAATAAACCAGTTTTAATCTGGGCCGAGTGGAAAGTGCACAGCAGTTTTTGTCGATAAAATTCAAGGTGATGACAACGCTGGTCCGAAAAAACGAACATCGGCTGTATATTAGTCATATATGAAAATGAGTACTGCTTTCAGCATAAAACAAGCTTTGACAAAGCGGTGCTGGGCGCGGTATAATATTGTGTTGGTTGTACATTATTAGATGTTTTGAGGAAAAGAATGTTTGAGCGTTTTACAGACCGTGCACGTAAGGTTATGGCGCTGGCCAACCAAGAGGCTCAGCGGTTTAACCATGAATATATAGGCACCGAGCATATTCTGTTGGGCCTGGTTAAAGAAGGCAGCGGCGTTGGCGCGACGGTTCTGAAGAACCTGGACGTGGATATCAAGAAGCTGCGGCTGGAGGTGGAGAAGCTGGTCAAGAGCGGGCCGGACATGGTCACCATGGGCAAGCTGCCGCAGACACCGCGAGCCAAAAAAGTCATTGAGTATGCCATCGAAGAAGCCCGGTCGCTGAACCATAACTACGTGGGGACAGAACATATCCTGCTGGGTCTTTTGCGCGAGACCGAAGGAATAGGCGCACAGGTGCTTATGAGTCTGGGCCTGAAGTTGGACGATGTGCGCCAGGAAGTGCTAAACCTGCTGGGAGCAGGCGTGGATGATGGGCCCAGCGGTCTGGGCATGAAGATGGGTCCAGCGGTGGGACGCAGGGCAAAAAGCAAGACGCCGGCGCTCGACAGCTTTGGCAGGGACCTGACCCAACTGGCTGCCGAAGGCCAGCTCGACCCGGTCATTGGCAGAAAAAGAGAGATCGAGCGCTTGATACAGATACTGTGCAGACGCACCAAGAACAATCCTGTGCTGCTGGGCGAGGCCGGTGTCGGCAAGACGGCCATTGTGGAGGGTTTGAGCCAGCAGATTGTGAACAGGCAAGTGCCCGAGCTGCTCAAGGACAAGCGTATTGTCGTGCTCGATTTGGCCATGATGGTGGCGGGAACGAAATATCGCGGCCAGTTTGAAGAGCGAATCAAGGCTGTAATCAATGAAGTCAAACGAGCCGCTAACGTCGTTTTGTTTGTTGATGAGCTTCACACATTGGTAGGAGCCGGCGGCGCCGAAGGCGCCATCGATGCCTCGAACGTGCTGAAACCCGCCCTTGCCCGAGGCGAAGTCCAGTGCATCGGTGCTACTACGCTGGATGAATACAGAAAATATATCGAGAAAGATGGTGCCCTTGAAAGAAGGTTCCAGACGATCATTGTGGATCCGCCTTCAAAGGACGAGACACTGGAAATACTAAGAGGGCTTCAAGACCGATACGAGGCGCATCACCGGGTGCGGTTCACAGACGAAGCGCTTTTCCAGGCGGTGGAGCTGTCTACCAGATACGTCACGGGCAGGTGTCTGCCGGATAAGGCCATCGACGTGATTGACGAAGCGGGGGCAAGGGTCCGGCTTAAGAACATGACGCTGCCGCCGGACCTGACCGAGGTGGAAGAAAAGATCGAACAGTTGCAGCGAGAAAAAGATGACGCGGTTCGGCACGCCGACTATGAAAGGGCCGCAGCGCTGCGGGACGAGGCCCAGCAGCTTTTGGATGAGAAGGCACAACTGCAAAAGAAGTGGTACGAGGAGAATAAAGAGGCAACCGGTGTCGTGGATACCGAGGTGATCGCCGAGGTGGTCAGCAACATGACCGGTGTGCCCCTGACCAAGCTGGAGAAGAAGGAAACGCAGAGGCTGCTGGAGCTGGAGTCTGAGCTGCACAGAACGGTGGTTTCGCAGGATGAGGCCATAAATGCGGTAGCCAAAGCGGTTCGGCGCAGCAGAAGCGGCATGAAGGACCCGAATCGTCCGACGGGCTGCTTCATATTCCTCGGTCCCAGCGGCGTTGGAAAGACACTGCTGGCGCAAGCGCTGGCGGAGTTCATGTTCAGCGATAGGAACGCTCTTATCCGCCTGGACATGAGCGAGTTTATGGAGAAGCACAACGTCAGCCGACTGGTCGGCGCTCCGCCCGGTTATGTAGGATACGAAGAAGGCGGGCAGCTAACCGAGAGGGTCAGGCGCCGGCCTTACGCTGTGCTGCTGCTGGATGAGATAGAAAAGGCCCATCCGGACGTTTACAACATACTTCTTCAAATCATGGACGAAGGCAGGCTGACCGACAGCTTTGGGCGAAGCGTTGATTTCAAGAACGTCATCCTTATCATGACCAGTAACATCGGTGCTGAGCTGATAAGAAATCAAGCCGGCTTCGGATTCGGCAAAAAGACGCCCGAGGCGACCTACGAAAAGATGAAAGAGATTCTCCAGAAAGAGGTGGAGCGTCACTTCAGGCCGGAGTTCCTAAACCGGGTCGATGACGTAATCGTGTTCAAGTCGCTGACCCGAGAAAATCTGCAAACCATCGTTGACTATGAGCTGGCCAAGGTTTTTAAGCGGCTGGTTGAGCATGGCTTGAAACTGGAGCTTAGCGACCAGGCCAAGGAGTTTCTCATCGACAAAGGCTACAATCCGGAATTCGGTGCCAGGCCGCTGCGCAGGGCCATCGAGCACTATATAGAAGACCCGCTTTCAGAGGCCGTATTGGCCGGCAAATTCAAGGGCAAGAATCTTATACATATTGACGTGCAGGACGAAGAGAACTTGAAATTCGAAGGCTCGGGCGCCAAGCAGCCGGAAGAAAGCGAATTGGTCAGCGGGTAAACGTGTGCGCGGGACGCTCGCTTAGCCAACCATCTGAATCGCGACTTGATGCCCGGTTACTTATGCAGCACAGTGCCGCCTGCGGCTTGTTCACCTCTTGTGTCTTGTCATCCGGGCCTTCCAGCCAGGACACGATTCACGACTTTATTCTCGCTCTTTTGCCTTGGACAATTATCTTTCCGTCGGCGAACAACTTTATAGCCTGCGGGTAGGCAATACATTCCTGGTCAAAGACCCTGGCAGCCAGCGTATCGGCGGTATCGTCTTCTTTGACCTGGCAGGCCCGCTGGACAATGATGGGGCCTTCGTCGTACTGATTGGTGCAGAAATGCACGGTACAGCCGCTCACCTTGCATCCTGCTGCAAGGACCGCCTCGTGAACGTGGTGCCCCCACATTCCCTGTCCGCCGAAGCTCGGCAGCAGCGCCGGATGTATGTTCATCACGCGGCTCTCGTATCGCGCTGGTATCTTCCAAAGGCACAGCCAGCCGGCCTGGACCACAAGATCGACCTTGGCCGCGACCAGCTCTTGCTCGATGCGTCTGCTGAATTCGTCAATGTCGGGGTAATCCTTCGTACGGATAATTTTCACATCGAGCCCGGCGTTTCTGGCCCTTTCCACACCTGCGACCGTAGAGCGTGAGCTTATCACTACCGCCACCTCGGCGTTTAGCGTGCCCTGCTTGATGTGTTCGAGGATATTGAGCAACGTTCTGCCGCCGCCGCTGAGCAAAACGCCCAGCCGAATAATTCGTCGCCGGTCGCCCGGCAGCACCGGTTTGTCTTCGAGGTCACGCTCCAGGTTCAAGGCCTGGTTCACGAGCTTGTCGGCTTCCTTGTTTTCCTCCCGCATAACGTGTTGAACCTTCCACCTCTTAAATTCCACCAGCAAATCGACCGCCTGTCCGAACAAAGACCTGATTCGGTCGCTTTTTACCTTATACTCGCCGTTAACCTGCCTGACAAGCAGCTCGCTGTCGCTGAACACGGTGATTTGCTCAGCGCCGAGCTGTTTTGCAGCCTCCAGGGCCCTTACCAGGGCCGTGTATTCAGCGACATTGTTCGTCGTGCTGCTTAAGAAAAACGCTCTGGCCTGTATCGTATTTCCAGCAGGGTCTTTCAGAATAAAAGCGGCAGCGGCTGGACCCGGGTTGCCCCGACTGGCACCGTCTACGTAAGCGACTATTTGATGCGGCAAGGTAGTAACTCCCCATTGCGTATATGTCCGCCAGGGCCGCTGATCAACCCTGCACATCGCCAAGTACGAGTATTCGGGTGCAATTGGGACATCGAATTATCTCGTCCTTGGTCATCAGCAGGTTGACGCACTCGGCGGCGATGTTCATAAAGCAGCCGCCACACGCATAGCTGGGCATTTTGCCCTCGGACTGCTCAATTGCCGCCACGGCTTGGCCGTCGTATGTTTCCGCCACCCGTCTAAAAATCCCCAGCGGCACCGCGGGCACCGTTTGGGCAACTTGGTCCCACTCCTGCTGAATTGCCTCGATTTCAACCTCGTACTTCTTGGCCGACGTCTCCGCCTCTGCTCGGATCTGCTCGAGCTTCTGTTTTTGTACCTCTATCTCATTGCGGATACTGTTACACTCGGCTTCATCAGCCTCTATGTCCTTCATCAATTCCAGGATTTGCGTCTCGAATTTCGAATTGTCCGCCTTGGTCGTATTGAGCTGGGTCAGCAGAGCCGCATATTCCTTGTTCGTCTTGGCGTTGTTGAGGGCCGCCCTTAATTTAGCTATCTGTTCATCCGCAGTTTTGAGCTCGAGCTCGAGACGGTCACACTGGACCTTGGCTAACTGCATCTCTTCTCTTTTGGCTTCGAGGGAGTTTTGGAGGGTTCGGATCTGATTTTCTTGGAGAATCACGCTTCTTCTGCATCGGGCCAGTTTTGCCTTTGAAGCTCGCAGGCGATTTTCAACGCTTTGAAGTTTTATCAACCCGTCCAACACAGGTCCCATTTACGCTCCTTATGGCCGGCTCACATATCCTCAAACCCTGCATTATCTGGTTTAATGGCTCAATGTGCAACAAAAAATTATTCTACATTTTATCTCGGCGGATTCGGCACCTGTGATGAAGCTCCGGCCTTGCCGGCCGCGTGCAGTGCTTGTATAATTGGCCTGTTATGAAAGAGCTGTTGCGGAGACTGGTTCAAGCTCAGACCACCGCCGAAAAAGGCGAGCTGGCGGCGGCCCGGATTATCGCCGATGAGCTTACCCGATGGGGCGTGGACGCTCGCATAGAGACCTGGGACCAAACCAGAGCAAACGTTATCGCCCGAACAAAGTCAGCCGGACATAGGCCCGCGCTTTTGTTTGCCTGTCATCTTGACGTTGTCGGACCGGGCGAAGCTCAGTGGACACATCCACCGTTTGCAGCCGTCGAAACCGCCGGCAGGATTTACGGCAGGGGTTCTGCGGACATGAAGGGCGGTATTGCCGCCATCGTCACGGCAATCGGCCAGATTATAGAATCCGGCACAGAGCTTCAAGGCGATATCTTGCTCTTGGGCGCCGCCGGCGAGGAGACCGACAGCAGTGGTGCAAGGCGCTTTGTACAAAATGCCGCTGCGCTGCCGAGGTTAGCTGGCGTGGTTGTTACCGAGCCGACGCAGTTCGACGTGGTCACCGCACACCGCGGATTACTGTGGCTGGAAGTTACCACCAAGGGCAAAGCCGCTCATGGCTCCACGCCGCATCTGGGCGTGAACGCGATAAACTCCATGAAACTGGTCCTGGACGAGCTGGAAAATTACAAAATACCCTTCCAGCCGCATGAGCTTTTGGGCCAGTGCTCGATGAGCATCAACAAAATTGCGGGCGGCCAAGCCATAAATGTTGTTCCAGACCGGTGCAGTCTTGGCATAGACATCCGCACCGTGCCTACACAGAACCACGGACAGATTGTTGCTGATTTTCAGAGGCTCTTGGAAAAGCGGAAGCGGGAAAATTCTCAATTCGCTGCAGAGGTCTCCGTTTTGCGGGATGTGCAGGCATTAGAGACAGATAATGGCTGTGCCTTTGTCCGGGATTTCTGCTCGGTGGTGAGAAGCAGCGGCACCAAGGCCGTCGGGTTCACAACGGATGGTCCTTATTTTGCCTCGCTGGGTGTGCCGGTGGTGATCTTTGGCCCGGGAAAGCCCGAGCTTTGCCACAAGCCGGATGAGTATATCGACCTTGCCGACGTAGAAAGGGCGGTCGAGCACTACAAAAACGTCATTTCGAGCTTCCTGGCCTGACCTGCCGTTGCCAGGCAAATCTCAAAATATCTGTGAAATTGGGCAAAATCCCCTTGCTTTTGGCAGTTAAGTCGTGTAAATTCTTAATGCGGTGATTTGCTCGCCAGCAAGGAACTCGGTATGTTATTGCCAGGATGGGGCATGAAAACGACGGGACAGTCTCGGAAATTCTTATAACCCAAATTGTTATATCCGATAAGAAAAAAGACGAGATTATGGCGCTCATTGAAGGGGAAGATTTATGAACAGACGACTATTCTCCAAAATCCTGTTGGTAATTGTGGCCGTTTTCGGACTGCTGGTCCTTTCCAGCATCTTATCGGCCCAGGGCCGCAGTGAAGAGGCCCTCGAATGGGTCAAATACGTCCAGGAAAAGCACACCGATGCCCTGATGGCAAGAGACGGTGTGGAAGGCACTGGGGTTGGCTACAACGACAACGGCCAACTCGCAATCAAAATCTATACAGCGACTGCTGCAATTCCAGGTCTTCCTGAACGCCTTGAAGATGTGCCCGTTCAGGTGGTTGTCACGGGCAAATTCGTTGCGCGTGCCGATCCTGTCGATCCCACGGCCTGGTTCCCTCGACCCGTGCCGATCGGTGTTTCGACCGGCCATCCCGACATCACGGCCGGTACCATCGGAT
>CAZPJZ010000068.1:0-9316 GCA_964586995.1 uncultured Pirellulales bacterium
GCCGCCGGTCAGTTCCATCACCGGTCCTATGCGCTCGGCAAGTCGCCTCGAGTGTGTCACGACCAGCACGGCAACTTTTTCGCTGCGGTTCAACTCGACCAGCAGCTCTGCTATGCCTTCGGCGGTGGACTCGTCGAGCGACCCCGTCGGCTCATCGGCAAGCAGCAACCTGGGCTTATTTATCAGTGCCCTTACGACTGCTGTCCGCTGCCGCTGTCCCACTGAAAGCTCGCCTGGCCGATGGAGCAGGTGGTCTTTCAGGCCGACCCGCTCAAGCAAATCGACTGCTCGCCGGCGAGCTTCTTTGCGCCAGAGTGAGTTTTTGGCCACCAGAGTTGGCACCAAAACATTTTCCAGCACGGTGCACTGCGGCAAAAGATGATGCAGTTGAAAAACGAAGCCGATGTGCCGATTGCGAGTTCCGGCAAGTTCAACCTCCGAAAGCTTTGCCAGGTCATTGCCGTCAAACAGGACTTTGCCGGAAGTTGGCCGATCCAGAGCGCCGATGATATTCAACAGTGTGCTTTTGCCGCTGCCGGAGGGGCCGACTATGACCAGAGCCTGGCCCGGCAATACGCTAAGCGTTATGCCGCTCAACACGCAGACGCCGGCCTGATTTCCCGGCGATGGATAAATCTTACTTACATTTATAAGTTCGAGCACTGCTATTCTCGTGCAAATTGTCGGACAGCCTCTTGATATATACGTGTAATTTGCTCGGCAGATTGCCTGACGTCGAATCTTTCCAGGACTTTTTTTCGCCCCTGCCGGCCAAGCTGCCGCGCGCGTTCTCGGTCGAGCAACAATGATTCCAGCGCGGCAGCCAATCCGGCGGCACTATTCGGCTCAAACAGCAGGCCCCCGCCGGCGATATCCAGCAATTCAGGAAACACGCCGCTGGCCGGCTGCACTACCGGCACACCCATTGCAAGAGCTTCCAGAACGTACAGACCGCAAGCAACCGGTCGCTTCTCGGGAACCGATAAAACGGAAAGACTTTGCAGAAAGCCAACTCTGGCATTATTGTCAAAATCCGTCAGAAATTCCACGTCATCTATCAGGCCGGAAGAACTTAATTGCTGCCGAATCGACCTGACAAACGCCTCGTCATTGCCGGTCCTGCCTCCTGCTATCAGCAACTTCAAGTTTTTTAGATTCTGGTTCTTCTTGAGCAGGCAAAAAGCCTCAACAAGAGTATCCAGACCTTTGTCGAAGCACATTCGCGAAAGATAGCCAATGGTTGGTGTTTGCGGGCAGCTCTGCGGCGGATTATATCCATCCGGCAAAAGGCCGGTGTAAACCACGTGGGTTTTATCGCTGCCGAGTCCAAGCCTTTGCCGCATAACAGCCTCATAGTAGCGGCTCACGGCTATAAAACCATCCACATCGCTGCAGCGCTGGGCAAGCGTCCGCCATGCCTGCTCCGTGTATTGTGGTCCCAAAGCATCCAGAAAACCATCTTCATCCTGAAGCAGGCACACTACCGGCACGCCCAGCTCTGCCTTGATTCTTCGGGCCAATCCCGCCAGAAGGACGTTTGACAGGCACACAATATCGGGTTTGTTGTCCGGCGCAACCAGCCAGCCGATGAGTCTCTGCAACTCTTTTTTTTGCCTGCCCTGCTCGGCCAGCAGGATGGAGATGGTTGTCTGCGGCAAATCCTTTGCGCTGGTCATCGTTATGTTCCGGCTGATCCATCTCAGGATAGAGGGCCTGTCGAACAAACGATCCAGCCAGCGCGGTGTCTTGCGAAATAGGGCGGACTTTTGCTGCAGATATACATTGATTCCGCCAAAAAAGATTGGCCCGTCGCTCGCGGACTCATTTACAGCGCTTGGCAAAGGCAAGTACATAGGAACCATCAAAACTTCGTGGCCTAAATCCCGCATCGCTTTGACCAGAGCGGCATCGCGCAGACAGTTCTCACAGTAGAAGCTGTCGCCTGAGCTCGGTGTGAGCTGGACAATTTTCACAAAGTTCTGCTCCAAACCTATTCCGCCCCAGATGGCGGGCCAAAGGCATAAACAAAGCCATCGTCACTGCCGATGACAACCATTCCGCCGACTACGGCCGGCGACGAAGTGACAGCCTGGCCGATTTCGTAGGACCAAATTTTGCTGCCGTCAGACAGTCTCAGCATATAAAGGCGTCCATCTTCGCAGCCGACGACCACTTTGTCGCCGCAGATGACAGGCGAGCTATCGACCGCTCCGAGCGCTGCAAACGCCCAGACCTGTTTGCCGTCGCTGCGCCGGATGCAGTGGACGCGGTTGTCCCTTCCGCCGACCACGACCACATCTTCACCGACTGCGGGCGAAGAAAAAAACGGCGCATCGGCGTCACTGTATTTCCACAGAATTTCGCCCGTGGCAATATCAGCTTTTATAAGCACGTTATCGTAATTGCCGACATACGCTTGCCCGTCGACAAATGCGGCAGAGCCGGCTATGTACGAGCCAGCGTCAATTTGTGCGCGCACGCTCCCATCCGCCAGCGCTACAACGTGAATCCTCGCGTCACAGCCGCCAAAGACGGCAACCCCGCTTTCGGCGGGAATTTCGAATTTGCCGATGGCCGGTGCGCCGTTTATGAAGCTCTCGGTTTGGTATGTCCAGACCGCTTTGCCGGTGTCGGAATCCACGCAATGCAATTTGTTGTCGTAACTGCCGACGAGTATCCAGACGCCCTGACCATCCCGTGGCTGTATCCAATTGGCAGCACCCAGAATCTGCCCATCCGTCTGATATTTCCATTTGAGTGAGCCGGTTTTAGCATCAAGGGCGTACAGAAAACCATCCCCCGACCCTACGAACACCGAGCCTGCAACCACACAAGGCGTGGCCTCGATAGAATCTGTCGTTTTGTAAGCCCAGACCCGGCTGCCCTTTTCCAGGTCAATTGCGTAGATACTCGCATCGGCTGAACCGACAAAAACCAGGCCACCATCAATAACCGGGGATGATTTGACCGCCCCGGCGGTTTTGAATTTCCATAGAAGTGTCATCGAATCCGCCAGAGTCCCCGGAGCCGTGCCTGAAAGCCCCTGGCTGCCTCTGAACATTGGCCACTCCCGTAAGGGATCCCCAAGCGGAGATAGATGACGGATGGCAGATGACGAGGGAGGGATGATGGATGGCCGATTTCCGTCCTCGGTCTTCTGCCCTCTGCCTTCTGTCTTCTGTCCTCTGTCTTCTGTCCTCTGTTTAATGCGGCTGGTGATAATCAAGGCGAGAGTCAGAAACACCGCCGCAATGAGGCCCGCATATATTGTACATGTCACGATTCTCATGCTCATTAACCTCCGGCGCAGGCCCTGGGGCTAAGCGCCGCCGGACGCAGGTACCTTGACTGCCCGTTAATCTGCTGTACTCACTTATCAGCGGCCAGGTTCGCACACAGCAGCTCTTGGTCGTTTCTGATGTAAACGTGCTTATAGGCAAAGGCAGGATGTGACCAGCAGACGCCGCCTCGCTGGTCAAGCTGTCCGGTGGTTGGGTTGATAAGTTTTGTCCGGCTGATTTCGTGGAATCCTTCCGCAGACAGTTGGCTGATAATAAGCTCACCTCGCTCGTTAAATAGCCATACTTTGTCTGCATTTTGGACCATGTGGATGTTTGCCCAGCGAGCTTTGGGCACGGCGTTAAGATTTTCCCAAATCCGCTCGCCCGTATGCAGGTCCAGACATCGAAGTTCGCCGTAACTGTCGACGCCATAAATGTAACCGCCCTGGATAATCGCCGTGGATGTGCAGCAATGCAGACTGTCGGTATTCCTTTCGCTGGGGCCTTTGCGCTGCCAGAGTTTTCCAACTGCGAGCTCGTCGGGGTAGACTTCAAGCAAAAGTGAGCCGTCAAAAAAACTGCTGACGAAGATGTAGCCGTTCTGGAAAACAGGCGTCGCGATATTCTGGCTGATGCGGCCCGGAGTATATGGGTGCTCCCAGTACAGCCTGCCGGTGGATGGGTCAAGCCCGACAATTCTTTGGGCGGTCCAGCAAACCAGCACGCGCCGCCCAGCCTGCTCAATCATTATGGGCGCAGAATACGAGGCCTGGTCGCCCAGTGCTCGCCATTTTTCTTGCCCGCTTGTCTTATCGAACGCCACCAGACAGGCATTATCTCTGCCGCCGATCTGAACTATGAGTAGCTTCTTCTCCACAAGTGGTGCGGCGGCAATACCCCACAAAGGCATCCTGATATCGTACTCGGTATTCAGATTCTTGCTCCAGAGAACGTCTCCTTTTGCTGCATCGAAACAGAATAGATGCCCCATAGTGCCCAGCGAATAGGCCCGGCCCTCGTTTATTGTTACCGAAGCACGCGGGCCGTCACGGTGTTCGATTTTCTCGTATATGCAGGGATACGTATAGGACCAGATTTGCTCGCCGGTCATCGCGTCGAAGCAGTGGACGCGTTCGCACTGAGCTGGTGTCGTCACCCGGTCAGTGACATATACCCTGCCGCCGGCTACGGTTGGTCCGCTGTAGCCTGGCCCGATTTTCGCTCGCCAGCGTCCCTGGCGCTCGGGCGTGGCGAATTTTTCCACAAGGCCTGTTTCTCGCCAGACGCCGTCGCGATTTGTGCCTCGCCATTGGGGCCAATCATCGGCCGAGGTCGGAATCCCCAACGGTAGTTGCAAGACTGCTGCAAGTATTAGTGCTTTGGCATCCATGGCTGCATTTTGTAACACAAAACGGTGACGAAAGCAACGTTCTGGCCGTCCGGTGCAGCGTCTATTTCAGATGAAGTACCTGCGTGTCCCTGCGAAAATTTTGTGTCAAGGTGTAACCTTGCCAGTCCGCAGGTCCACTATCCTGTTGGAAAGCCCCCGGCGCGGGGGCGCAAAAATGTGACAAGACCGGATTTGTAAGAAAGGAGCAAGAAATGGCTAAGACAGGAGGCAAAAAAGTGTCCGTGCTGATATTTGCCATGGCGGTTCTGGCCGGGCAGGCGCTGGCAGGGCCCGGCAGCAGGGCTCAGGGACTAAGAGGTGGTCCGGCGCCTGGGCCCGGCGCACCTGGTCCGGGCTGGGGTCTCGGCCAGCCCATGAGGCTGGGGTGTATGCTGGGACCGGGCCCGGTGCAAGGTCTGGGCTGGCTGGACTTGGCCGCTGAGCAAATCGAAGCCATCAAACAGGTCCACGAAACCAACAAAGAAGCCATGCAGGCCGCTCAAAAGGCTGTCGCCGAGGCAACTAAGGCCCTGCACGAAGCGGTCCTGGCAGGCAATGAGGCTGACATCCAGGCGGCAGCTACGAACCTGGGTAGCGCAATCGGCCAATCGGCGTTGCTCAGAGCGGCTACAATGGCCTCCATCAAAGCGGTACTGACCGCTGAGCAGCAGGCCAAGCTGGAGCAGTTGCAGACCCGGATAAGACAGCGGGCTTGGGACCTCGGGCAAGAAATGCCAGGACTTGGTTTGGCCGGCCCATCTCTGGGGTTGCGGCATCAAAGAAGAGGTGCCGGCCTGGGGGCCTGGCGGGGTCCGCACGCCGCAGGGTTGTGGCCGTATGGCCCGGGACGCGTATGGGGTCTGGGTATCGACAGACTATTCGAACTGAGAGACGCCGACCAGGACGGCAAGCTCACGCTGGAAGAACTGCAAGCCGGACCCGGCAGATGCCCGTTGGCTGTTCAGGAAGTATTCGATAAGATCGATACTGACGCAGACGGCGCCCTGAGTGTCGAAGAGCTGGAAGCATTCAAAGAGCAACTACCGGCTCGGCTTGGCCGACCGTGGTAGCAAAATCAACTGGGACAGACGGCGCCGGCGAATCCTCGCCGGCGGCGTCTTTTTTGTCCGCAAGCAATATTGCGATTTCAAACCGGACTGAAATTGTGTTGATGAATCGCTCATGGCCGAATATGCTGCACACATGACTGTTTCAGACTCTGCAACGCTGGATTCGAACCTCCTGGCTGAGCGGTTGCTGGCCGAGCTGGCAGACCTCGTAAGGAGCTCGGTTTTTGCTCGCCCGTCAGAAAACCGCAAACAAGGGTCTGTTTTTTCGGCTGAAGACCTCGAGGATGTCCAGCAGAGCTGTCGGGGCGACTCCGATGCGTACCGCCGCTTGATTGAGCGTCACCAGGAACAGGTCGGGCGTACTCTGTGGCGGTTCAGTCGGGACCGGCAGGTACACGAGGAGCTGGTCCAGGAGGTCTTTGTGCAGGCATATCTGAGTTTGCGAGACTATCGGGCAAAAGCGCCTTTTGGTCACTGGCTGTCTCGCATCGCCACGCGGGTTGGGTATCGCTACTGGAAGCACAACCGCCGCCGGCAGAAAGCCGAGAGCCTGTCGATAGAGCAATGGGATCGCCCTGCCGATCAAGCCCAGGAGCATTCGGAGGCAAGCTGGGCGGCTGAACTTGTGCACAGACTGATGGCGCAACTGCCGCCTCGCGACCGCCTGGTCCTGACCTTGCGCTATCTTGAGGGATGCAGCGTGGCTGAAACCGCTGGCCGGACCGGCTGGACCAAAACTATGGTCAAGGTCCAGACTTTGCGTGCCCGAAAGAAACTGGAAAAAATCTTCCGTCAGATCGGAGGCCAGATTATATGAAAGATCCGGAGGAACAATTTGAAGCCTTGATTGCCCGGGCTCGCAGTGAAACGCCGCCCCGCGTGGATGTCGCTGACCGCGTGCTGGCGATTCTCTCGGCAAAGCAGGACCGGTCCGTGGGGCAGCGGTCCCCAGGACGCCTCACGGCGCAGCGAGTGCAAATTCTATCTGCCTCGGAAAGGCCGTGGATGTACCTGGCAGCAGCCTCCTCAGCGGCAGCGATCCCAGCGGGGCTATTGACGTTTTTTCTCTACCGGGCATGGTCCGACCCGCTGGCCGAACTCGTCGAGGCCGTTTCATGGGTAATGCAATGAACCAGGCAGAAAAAACTGAAACCCGCAACTCGAAGCCTGTCCCGAGCGAAGTCGGGGGAATCGGAATTTCTCCCCCGCCGCCCCGACTCGCGTCGGGAGACGCGGGGGCTGGGGCGGTGCATCGCTGGCGCATGGCCTTTTTTGGCCTGGTTATCCTGCTGGCAGGGGTGGTGATCGGCACCTGTGCGACGCTGTTGTGGCTGTGCCGCACGCGCACAAGCCCGCAGGGGCCCAGCCCCGAACTTGCCGCCGTTAGCATGGTGGGCAGGCTGCAGGATTACCTGCACCTTTCGCCGGAACAAACCGAGAAACTCGAACCCATTTTGCGCAACCATCTGGAGCAGCTATACGAGATCCACATCGGCGCCCGCTCGAAGATTGAAGAACAGTTACGGCAGATGAATACGGAGATATCCTCGATCCTCGATGAGGATCAAAAACATCTCTGGGATGAGCACCTGCAGGGATTGCAGCGACGACTTCGACTTGGCCCTGCCGGTCCGCCGGGACCGCCGCGCCGAGGTCCCTACCGACACCGCGGCGGATTACCGATGACGGACGACGGATGACGGACGAGAGACGAGGGTCTTCTGTCCCGCCTCCGGCGGGTAAACTTCTGTCTTCTATATTTAGTGCTTGAATTTCGGCTCAGGAAGCACTGCGGTATGTTGGCGGAGCAGTTCCACTATCTGCTTATTTCCGCGGCGGGCCGCTTCATCCAGCGGCGTGAGACCACCGCCATCCTGTGCCATCACATCGGCACCATTAACCAGCAGTAGTTCAGCGATCTCCTTATGGCCCCGCAGGGCCGCAGCGTGCAGGGCCGTATCGCCATCGTTATCTTTCACATTAACGTCCGCACCGTGGGCCAGGAGCAGCTCCGCCACCTCTTTGTGTCCATGGCCGGCGGCATAGTGCAGCGGCGTCGTGCCGCCCCGGTTTTTCGCATTTACGTCAGCCTCTTTTGAAATAAGAAACTTAGCCTGGTCAGCGTTATCCTGCCGCGCTGCATAGTGAAGCAGTGTGTTGCCATCTAAGTCCTGTGTATTGACATCAGCGCCTTTGGCCGCAAGCAATTCGGCCACATGCCTATATCCTCTACGCAGCGCAATTGAAATCGGCGTCTCGCCGGCGTCATTCTGCGCTTTGACGTTAGCGCCGCTGGCAATCAGCAGTTTTGCTGCACCGGTGTTATTGTGCCTGATCGCAAGTAACAACGGTGTGTTGTCGTTTGGGTCCTTTACGTTGACATCGGCTCCTTCGGCAACGAGTACTTGCAGCACATCGTTATTGTCGTAGAGCAAGGCCTCCAAAAGCGGTGTATTCCCACACCAGTCCTTTGCATTGACGTCGGCTCCTTTGGCTATAAGCAACTCAACTACCTCTCTGGAGCCGCCGCCGGCGCCGTTGTGCAGTGGCGTACGGCTGTACTTGTTCTTGGCATTGACTTCGGCCCCTCTGGCAATAAGCAGTTCAACTATCTGCCTGGCACTGTGGCGGTGAGCGGAGGCGGCAAAGTACAACGGCGTACTGTCCCACTTATCCTTCGCATTGACGTGCGCCCCTTTGCCAATGAGCAGTTCTGCCACACCTTTGGGGTCGCGCTTGCTGCCGAATTCGGATAGCGAAATACTAATGGACATCTCGTGGAGCGGCGTAGCGCCCATATGATCGACTGCATTGACGTCCGCCCCGGCGGTAACGAGAAGTTCTGCCACTGCGATGGAACCCTCTTGGGCCGCTATATGTAGAGGTGTTCGTTGAAAGTCATCTTTGGCATTAGCGTCCGCCCCGTTAGCCAAAAGGAGGTTCGCCAAATCGCTGTTGTAGTCTGAAGCTGCTGCGTGTAGCGGTGTCTCGCCATCCTTAGCCTTCGCATTGACGTTTGCACCTTTGCTCAGCAGCAGTTCAGCCACATCAGCGTGTTCATAAAAGGCCGCGTAGTCTAATGGTGTGCCCCCGCGCCAGCCGCCCTTTGCATCAACATTAGCACCTTTGGCAATAAGCAGCTCTGCCACATCCTTGCGACCGGTACTGGCCGCTTCGTGCAGCGGCGTCTGACCGTCACTCTCCTTTGCATTGACGTTAGCGCCATTGGCGATAAGTAGCTCCGCAATATCCCTATGACCTCCGCGGGCGGCATCGTGCAGCGGGGTCTCACCATATTTGGTCTGCACATTGACTTCAGCACCACCTGCAATCAGTGTCCGGACTTGCGCGATGTCCCCTATCGCGGCAGCTCCGTGCAGGGCGGTTGTGGTTGCAGTTGGCTGCTTCTTGCAGCCACCGCCAAGAACCATTAACGCCAAAATCAAACAGGAAAGCCCACGCGCCTTCATATTTACTCCCACAATAATAAGGCAGCTACAGGTGAGGAGGTTACACGAAAAACGAAAATTGCTGGCTTACTTTTGCCGCAGCCAGCGGAGGACTTCCCGCAAGCC